>JASHYV010000145.1 GCA_030064695.1 Thermoplasmata archaeon | reverse complement strand
GGATGCACCGCGTGGGCGCGTCGCAGGGTCGCGGCCGACACCTCGGAGAGTCCGATATGACGCACCTTGCCCTCGTCCACCAGCCGGGCCATCGCGCCCACGCTCTCCTCGATGGGCACCCGCCGGTCGAGCCGGTGGAGATAGTACAGATCGATGCTCGAAACCCCGAGCCGCTTCAAGCTGGCTTCGCACGCGTCCCGGATATGCCCCGGGCTCCCGTCCACGGCCATCCCCGAGCCCTCCGGACCCTGGACGAATCCGCACTTCGTCGCCAGGAACACCCGGTCGCGATGGGGCCGGAGCTCCTCGCCGACCAACTCCTCGTTCGCGCCCCAGGCATACGCGTCCGCCGTGTCGAAGAACGTCACCCCGAGCTCGAGGGCGCGACGGATCGTCGCCCGCCCGGATTCCGGGTCCGGGGACCCATACGACTGGGAGATGCTCATGCAGCCGAGACCGATCGCGGACACCTCGGGGCCCCGGGGGCCCAGACGTCGCTTCTGCACCGACCACGCCTCCGGTCCTGCTCAGCGCGCGACTCAGGATAAGGGGCCGGGGCGAGGATCGCGACCGGGCTTCGAGGGCTCAATCTTGAAGCCCGCCGGTGCGGTGGGTTCGAGCGAGGCGCGCGTGCCCGACCAGGATCGGAGCAAGGGATCGGGGACCGGCCCTCGCGGCTCCGGGCTCTCCGAGGTCGCCGAAGGGGTCTTCATCGGCGGCCTCCCCGACGCGCCCGCCTTCGAAGGGGATCGGATCTGCGTCCTCGACGAGCGACCCGAGCGAGGGCCCGTGGCGACGTTTCTTCCAATCTACGATCCCGCCCAGGGCCGCGCGGACCGGCGGAACCTCGATCGGGTGATCGAAGCGGTGGAGCGGTCCCGGGCCCGTGGACGGCCGGTCCTCATCTTCTGTGGCCACGGCGTCCGGCGATCTCCACTGGCGGCGGCCTGGCTCCTGCACGAGACCGAGCACATCTCGCTCGAAGCCGCCTACGAAAGGATCCGCGCGGTCCGCCCGCAGGTGGAGGACGCGAGAGAGTGGGTCGACGACCTCTCCGACCTCGATCGCGACTGACGGTCGGTGCATGCAGCCCGAGACCGACCCGGATGCCAGCTGGGTTCAGCATCTCACGGGCGCCTCCCTGGGCGCGGCGCGACGGGCGATCCGGGAGGCCGCGAACGCGAAGGCGCTCTACCGCCACCTGGAACGAGCTCACGAAGAGGAAGGCCGGGAGGGGTACGTCGAGATCGACGCTCCGCTCGAACTGCACGCCCTCGTGCGGCTCCGGCATCCGGTCCACGTGCTCGAGGTCGGAGTTTCGTCCGGGGTTTCGTCCGCGTACCTTCTCGACGCGATGAATCGGAACGACGAGGGTACGCTGCACTCGATCGACCTGCCGTCGCATCCTCGGGGCGGGAAGCGGCCCCGCGTGTCCTGGTCGCTCCCTCCGGGGCGATCTTCCGGGTGGGCCGTGCCCCTACCCCTGCGGAAGCGTTGGGACCTCCGGCTGGGCGACAAACGCGACGTGCTACCCATCCTCGGTAACGAGCTCCGTCGGATCGACCTCGTGGTGTACGACGTGCCGCACCGGGACGTCGGGACGCGGAAGGAACTCCGCGCGCTCGACCCGCGGCTCCCGATCGGTTCGATCGTGATCGTCGACCACGGACCGGGGGGAGAAGCCTGCTCCGCGCTCCGAAGCTGGTCGGAGGCCCACGATGGGCGGATGGTGGGCCGAAGGGGGCTGGGACTGTATGGCGCCCGCAAGCGAGCTCGGGGTCGAAGGACCTGAGAGCGGGCGCGGAGGGATTTGAACCCTCGACCGCCGGGTTAGGAACCCGGTGCCCTATCCAGGCTAGGCTACGCGCCCTTCGGAAGGGACGGGGGTCCGAATATCAGAACTTCGCCGGACCCCTGCGAGTGGCGAGCGGCGCGGCGTCGGCTCTTTACGGAACCGGGACTCCCGACGACGGTGTCCGACGGGAGCTCGACGCTCGCAACGGACCATGTGGATCTCGACCTCGAGGACGAGGCCCGTTGGTTCCTTCGACGACAGTATCGAGCCGCCGTCGTCGGCTTCGGGCTCAGCGTCGCTCTGGTCGGCGTCGGCGGCTACGCGATCCTCCAACTTCCTCACGCGAACTTCGTCGCAGGCCTCATCGTCGTGGCGCTGCTGCTGCTGCTCGGGGCCGGGATCCTGTTGCTCACGCTCCGCTCCGGGCTGCTGAATCCCGTCCGGTCGATACGCCTCGACCCGAGAGGGATCTCCTACGCACGACGATGGCGGGGAACCCCCCGACGCGCATGGACGAAGGGCGGCCTCATTCTGGAGGCCGACGATGTGAGTGCGGACACCGCGGCCGGTCGCCCGGTGACGCCGCATCTGTTCTTCTCCGCCCCCGGCTCGGTGTACGGGAGCCTCTCTGCCGCTGATCTCGGGAGAATCATCGACTACGCCCGCCTCCGAGGGGCGAGCGTGGGCTCGCGGACGGTCGAGCTCGACCGCGGCAAGGCGGGCCGCCGGCTCCGGCGCGTGCAGCTCCTCGGGCCCGAGCGTCGGTAGCTCGCGGTCAGCCTTCGGTGGCCCGCGACTCGGGCGGCAGCAGTCGTTCGTATCGATGGTCGACCGGGGCCGTGAAGGTGGCCGCCGCCTCCTGGACGATCTCGATGCCCTCCAGGTACTCGCGCAGCGTGGGGAGGACCGGCCGTCGGGGCCCGGTGTCGGAGGACGAGGGGGTGGAGCCGCCGAGAGCGCCGAGGAGCCAGCGATCGGACCCGGTCACGAACAGGAACGGGAAGACGCGAGACTCCCGGGTCAACGTCGTGAAGAGGAGCTCGGGCCGGGCGCCGCTCCGGGGCATCCCGGAGATGAGGACCACCTGGTCTCCGACCTTGCCCTGGTAGGACGGCAGCCGGGAAGGGTCGAGCAGGGTG
>JASHYV010000144.1 GCA_030064695.1 Thermoplasmata archaeon | reverse complement strand
CTGGCCCGGCTCGTTCAGTCGCCCGGGGGCTACAAGTTCCGACTGCTCGCCGAGACGCCGCCCGCGGAGAAGGTCCGCGCGATGCGGGCGGCACTCGCCCGGATGGCGCGGAGCGGCGTCGCCGCGACCATCGATTTCCGGGAGGAGGGTCTGGAAGGGATCCGACTCCTCCGGGAGGCCGCTCGCGGGAGCCCGGTCCGGGCGCTCGCGCTGGGCCGTCCGCTCGCCCGCCCGGTCGATCGGCACGAGCTCTCGGCGGTGCTGGCGGCCGGCGACGGGATCGGGCTGTCGAGCGCCCGGGACGAAACCGAAGAAACCCGCCGCACGGTCGCTCGAGCGTGCCGGGCCGCGGGGAAACGGTACGGGCTCCACGCGAGCGAAGGCGTGCGCGAGGACCCCGAGAGCTACCTCGATCCGCGGCCGGACCTGCTCGTCCACCTCGCGCGAGCCACGCCGGACGATCTCGCCGCCGTGCGCGACGCGCGGGTCACGGTGGCGGTCTGTCCCCGATCGAACGCGCTGTTCGGGCGTCAGCCCGACCTTCGATCGATGGAGCGCCTCGGGGTCGCCACGATGCTCGGCACGGACAACGCGATGTTCCACTCGCCGTCGATCTGGCGGGAGCTCGAGTTCGCCTACGTTGGGACCCGGCTCCGCCACCGCCCCGCCTCGGCCGAGTTCCTGGCCCGGTGCGCGCTGGTCGAGCCCTGGAACTGGATCGGGCAGCCGGGGGGAGCCCGAGTGGGGCCGGAGATGCCGGTGGCTCCGCTCGTCCTCCGGTTGCCGCCCGACGATCCGGCGTACCAGGTCGTGACTCGCACCACCGAACATGTTATGGTCCCCGTCTCTCCCGCGGCCGCGGGGGGGCCCGACCGATGAAGAGCGACGAGCTGTTCGCCCTCCTGCGACGGCGCGGCGTGCTCTGGCCGACCGCCGAGATCTACGGAGGCGCCCAGGGGCTGTACGACTACGGGCCGCTGGGCGCCCGACTGAAGCGTCACGTCGAGGAGGCGTGGACCGCCTGGTTCGTCGGGCTTTCCCACTCGTACTACCTCATCGACCCCGCGGAGATCCTGCCCGAAGCGGTCGTGCGGGCGTCGGGGCATCTCGAGAACTTCACCGACCCCGAGGTGACCTGCGAGAACTGCCACACCGCCTTCCGCGCGGAGACGGTCCTCGAGAAGATCCGGCCCGAGGGCGTCGACGGGCTCACGCCGGCGCAGATCGGCGAGATCATCCGCGCGAACCAGCTGCGCTGCCCGAGCTGCGGCTCGACGGCGCTCAGCGTCCCGACCCCGTTCAACCTCATGTTCGGCGTCGACTGGGGCGCCGTCGGGAAGGAGCGCGCCTACCTGAGGCCCGAGACCGCGCAGAGCAGCTACCTCTCGTTCGCCCGGATGTGGGACGTCGGCCGACGCGCGCTGCCGCTCGGCATCGCCGTCGTCGGCAAGGCGTACCGGAACGAGATCGCCCCGCGCCAGGTGCTCTTCCGGATGCGATCCTTCACCCAGGCCGAGCTCCAGATCTTTTTCGACCCCGCGTCGTTCCCGTTGCCCTTCGACCGCGTCGCCGAGGAGAAGCTGCCGCTCCTGCGCGTCCCCCGTCGGGAGGCGGGGGAGGAGAGCCCGGAGTGGACCCCCGCCCGAGAGCTGGCGGGCTCGGGGGGCCTGCCCGAGTTCTACGTCTTCCACTTGGTCCACATGTTCCGCTTCTTCCGCGACGTGCTCGGCTATCCTGCGGAGCGGATCCGGTTCTTCGAGAAGTCCGACCGCGAGCGCGCCTTCTACAATCGGATCCAGTTCGACGCCGAGGTCCATCTGGAGAGCCTGGGCGGCTACAAGGAGCTGGGCGCCGTCCACTACCGAGGCGACTACGATCTCACCCGCCACGGCGAGGGCTCGGGGCGAGACCTCTCGGTCACTCCGACGGGCGGCGCGAAGCTGCTGCCCCACGTGCTCGAACTCACGTTCGGCGTCGATCGCAACGTCTGGGCGGTCGCCGACCTGCACCTCGGCAAGGACGGGGAACGGACGCTCTGGCGACTGCCGCCCTACCTGGCGCCGATCGCGGTCGGCGTCTTCCCGCTAATCGTGAAGGAGCAGGCGCCGTTCGCCCTCGAGCTCGCGGACGCCCTCCAGGCCGAGGGGATCGACGTGCAGTACGACGAGGCCGGCACGATCGGGAAGCGCTACGCGCGCAGCGACGAGGCCGGGGTCCCGTTCTGCGTCACCGTCGACGGGACGACGGTGGCCGACGGGCCCGAGCACGGCACCGTCACGCTGCGCGCCCGGGACACCAAGGAGCAGATCCGACTGGCCGCCGCCGACGTGGCCGCCCGGGTCCGGCCCGCGCTCCGGTATCCCCGCCCGCCCCGGAGCTGAGAGCCGGCCGCCGGGCCGAATTGCTCCCGTACGACAATCGCTATAACTCGGGTCCGAGTTCCTTGGGTACGATGTCGGCCGGCGGCGGAGGGGCACCCCCGCCCACGCCTCCGACGCCCCTGGCGGCCCGCCAGTCCCGCTGGATCGGCCAGCAGTACGCCGACATCACGAAGCTCCGCGAGCTCGCCGCCCGGCACGACCGCGCCGCCGCCCGGGCGCAGCAGCGCGCCGCGCGGCTCAACACGAAGATCGAGAAGCTCCGGCACCAGGCGACCCTGCTCCGCGAGCGGGCCCAGCGCGTCCTCGCCGAGATCCCCGAGGTGGAGCAGCAGATGAAGCAGCACCAGCGCGACATCGATGCCGCCACGAACAAGACCGGCGGCGCGCCCATCGGGTCGGACGTGACCGGCCTCCACTACCGGGTGCGGAAGCTCCAGCAGAAGATCGTCGACAAGCAGCAGAAGTCGAGGGCGCTCGAGCTACGCGCGGCGACGAAGACGCAGAAGACCGCCGAGCTCAAGGTGAAGGTCGACCGCTACAACGAGACCGTGCGGCTCGAGGAGCAGGAGGCGACGGCGTTCCGCCAGCGCGCCGACCGGCTCCAGATGGTCACCGAGTCCGATGTCGGGGCGCACCTCAAGGCGACCGCGCCGTCGGCCCAGTCCGACCCCGGCGAGCCCCCGCGCACCCTATGAAACTGATCGTCACCGTGGGGATGCCCGGCTCGGGGAAGGACGAGCTGGTGGACGTCGCCCGCGCGATGGGACTCGCGACGCTCAAGATGGGGGACCTCGTCCGCGACGAGACCCGCCGGCGCAACCTCCCGCTCACGAGCGCCAACGTCGGCCGCATCGCCTCGGAGGAGCGGGAGAAGCACGGGCCCGGGATCTGGGCCCAGCGGGCCCTCCCCAAGCTCACGGAGACCCGGATGCTCGTCGACGGGGCCCGCTCGGACAGCGAGCTCTCGGTCTTCCGGCACAACTTCGGCGACCTCTTCGTCCTCGGCATCTTCGCCTCCCCCGAGACCCGGCACGGGCGCCTCATGGCCCGGGGCCGCCACGACGACGGCGCCGGCCTCCAGGAGTTCTACGACCGGGACCGGCGGGAGCTCAAGTGGGGGATCGGCAACGCCTTCGCGCTCGCGGACGGCATGCTGGTCAACGAGGGGTCGCTCGACGAGTTCCGGCGCTCCGCGCGGGCGACCCTCGAGAGGATCCTCGCCCGGAAGGACGACGACTGACGGTCAGGGGCCGACGAGCTCGGCCCGCACGCCGTCGAACCGCTCGCGATCGACGAGCAGGCCCACCCGGCGCCGACCCGCGGCCAGCCGACGGGCGCCGGTCGCGAAGGCGGCGTCGCGGGCCC
>JASHYV010000143.1 GCA_030064695.1 Thermoplasmata archaeon | reverse complement strand
CCATTTTCGGAGGAGCCTCCTCCATCCCTCTCGCACTTTCCATATTCGCACCGGCTGGCGGCATGTTAGGCCGGCGCACGACCTCCTAGTAGATAAACGCCTCTTTTTACGGGTGATATTTGTTACGGAATTCCACCGGCGAGAAATCGCGTCGTTTTCGACCCTTTCCGGCCCCGCGTCCGACCCGGCGCCGACGCCCCGCTGTCGCAGGCGTTAAGCCGCCCGGGCCCTGCTTCCCGTCGAACGGCGATGGAGGACCGGAACGACCTCGCGCGGATCGTCTTCAACCAGACCCGGGTGATCCTGACGCGGGACCTTTCGGTCATGAATCCGAACCTCGTCGTCGGCTCCCAGGGCCTGGTCGTCGGCAAGCTCGCGAACTACACGCTCAAGGTGGCGTTCCCGCAGGTCACGGTCGGGGTCAACTGGAAGGACTGCGACATCGTGGTCGGCAAGACCGGGATGCCGACCCTGGCCGATCAGCCGCACGTGGTGCCGAAGCCGCGCCACATGGGCGAAGAGTAGACCGCTACGGCGCGGGGGGCGCCTCGCCCCGTCGGATCCGATCGACGAGCCGCGCGACGTCGTCGAGCCGTTCCACTTCCCAGCCCGGCGCCGCCTCCCGGCCGACCGGGGAGGCGAACAGCGCGCGATACCGGGCGCCGTAATCGGGGAGGCCGGTGTAGCGGATCCCGGCTCGGTAGCCGGCGCGCCGCGCCCCCTCGACGTCGGACCAACCGTCGCCCACGTGGATCGCGTCCGCCGGAGTCGCCCCGATCCGCTCGAGGGCGTAGTGGAAGATCTCCGGCGCGGGCTTCGCCCAGGGATGCTCGTCGCTGAAGACGAATTGCTCGACTACGTCGTCGAAGCCCAGGCGCCGAAGCGCGGGGCGCAGGTCGGCGCCCGGCTCGCCGACCGTGTTCGAGATTACGGCGATCGCGTTGCCCGATTCTCGGAGCGCCGCCAGCGACTCGAGCGCCGCCGGGGCTCGCCGGAACGGGAGACCTCCCGCGAGCTCGCCCAGCCGAGTGAGGTACCGGACCGGGTCCGGGTCCCGCCCCGCGGCGATCGCGGCCCGGCGGTACTGCGCCTCCGGCGACACGGAACGGCCCTGCTCCGCCTCATGGGCCGCCGCGCGATACTCCCTCTCGAACACCGGACCGAGCCGCTCGTCCGGGACGGCCGGCCCGCCCCGCGGGCTCGCCTCGCGGAGCGAGTCGACGGCGATCTCAATCTGGCGGCGCATGTACCGCTCCTCGTCCTCGGCCGTGACGTAGATCAGGGTGTGCCACAAATCGAAGGTCACCGCCGGACGATGCGCGCTCGACATCGCCCTCCCCCTAGGCTCGAGCCCGACGTACGGAGCGGACGGACACGACCGAGCCGACCCGACCACGGGATTTAGGTCCGGTGGGAGCCCGGACGGGCCGCCGGGCCCGCGTTGAGGCGGACGATATATCTCGGCCCCGGCCTCGGCGCCCTCACGAAATCACCCATTCCGTCGTCGGACGTCGTGCTCTGGACCCGGGACCTCGGGTACTCCTACCAGCCGGGACGCTTCGCCGTCCGACACCTGACCCTGGAGCTCCACCGGGGTGAGGTCCTCGGGCTGCTGGGGCGGAATGGCGCCGGCAAGACCACCACCGTGCGCCTGCTCACGACCCTTCTGCCCCCCACCGAGGGGTCGGCGATGGTCGCCGGCTACGACCTCCGCACGGGGGGTCGCGCGCTCCGGGCGAAGCTGGGGGTCGTGCTGCAGGCCGAGTCCCTGGACTTCGTCTCCGTCGAGTCCAATCTCGTGCTGTACGCGTTCCTCTGGGGCGTCCCCCGGTCGACGGCGAAGGCGCGTGCGGAGGAGATGCTCGAGCTGTTCGAGCTGAACCACGTGCGACGCCGGAAGCCGTGGGCGCTCTCCGGAGGGGAGCGCCGGCGGTTCCAGGTGGCCCGCGAGCTGATGCACGAGATGGAGATCCTGTTCCTCGACGAGCCGACGGTCGGTCTCGACGCCGTGGCACGGCGACGGATCCTGCGGTATCTGCGCGAGCGCGCGCGCGGGGGCCTCTCGATCGTCTTCACGACCCACATCCTGCAGGAGGCCGACACGCTCTGCGACCGGATCGCGGTCCTCCACCTGGGTCGCCTGCTCGCGCTCGACACGCCGGAGAGCCTCAAGCGGACCCACGGCGGCGCCCGCGACGTCTTCGTCCGCTTCCGACGCACCCTGGACCCGGCGCGGGCCGCTGAGCTCGAGCGCGGGCTGGCGGAGCGCGGCGCGGCGGGATTCGACCGGGACGAGAGCGTCCCGGAGGCGACCGTCGTCTCGTTCCGCTCCGAACGCGCCGAGGCGATCTTGCCGTGGCTCGCGGGGTGGGCGGCCGCGCACGGGATCGAGATCGAGGAGATGGCGCTCGCCGAGGCCACCCTCGAGCGGGCATTCCTCGGGATGGTGGGCGACGAGGAGACCGGGCCGACGCCGGACGAGCCAACGCCGGCGCGGGTCACCCCGGAGGTGGGACCCTGAAGCTCCCGCCCGTCCTGCGGCTCGTGGTCCGGAACTTCGCGGCGAACCTCGACCCGACCAGCGTCGTCGTGCGGTTCGGCCAGCCGGCGATGACGATCGTCGTGCTCGGGACGATGTTCTCGACGCTCGTGGCGAGCTCCGTCACCGGCGGGGAGTCGTACACGGCGTTCCTGGTGCCGGGGATGGTGGCGTTCCAGATGGTCGCGGGCGGCGTGATCTCCGGGAACCTGTTCTGGCTCGATCGGCGCTGGTCGATGGTGGAGCAGATCTTCTCGGGGCCCTATCGGCGTTCCGAGTACCTCGCCGGCCTCGTGCTGACCTCGCTGCTCTTCTCGCTCGTCGGGGTCGGCGTGATGATCCTGGTCGCGGTCCCGTTCATCGGCCTCCCGTCCGTCTCTCCGGCCGGGGTCGGCGTCATCCTGCTCACCGTGGGCCTCGGCGGCGTCTTCTTCGCGTCGCTGCTGATCGCGCTCGGGAGCCGTCTCCGCTCCGCGAACACGTACTTCACGATCCAATCGTTCCTTCAGTTGTTCCTGATCTTCCTTTCGACGGTCTACTACCCGGTGACGTCGAAGACGCCGCGGGTCCTCGCGGTCATCCTCTACGCGAACCCGCTCACCTATGCGGCCAACACGATCCGCGACGTGACATCGGGCTCCTTCGGCTCGCTCGATCTGGCGTACCTCGGCGTCCTCGCGCTCCTCGCGGCGGTGAGCTTCTCGATCGCCGCGTACGGGTTCAAGACGATGCAGATGGGGCCGATCCAGTGAGACCCCCCGTGGGAGGGCGGCCGCCGCTGCCTTGTAGGGGCGGTCGCTGCCCGGCCCGATGCCCGACCCCGCTCCGCGCCTGCTGCTCGCCGTCACTCCGGACGACGCGATCCCCTCCGCGCTGGACGCGACGCTACCGGGGGTACCCTGGGCCTACCTCGGCGCGACTCCCGTCGCCGACCTCTCCCAGGTGGAGGTGCTGCTCGCCGGCTCTCGGCGCGCCTTCCAGCCGTTCGATCCCGGGTCGACGCCCAAGCTTGTCTACGTCCAGCGGATCTTCACGGGCGTCGACGACTTCCCGTTCGAGCGCTTCCCCGATTCGGTGAAGGTCGTCGGGAACATCGGCGCCTTCGCTCCGTTCGTGGCGGAGCAGGCGATGCTGCTCGCCCTCGCGGCGGCCCGCCAGATCGTGCCTGCCCAGGCGATGATCCGGGCCGGGAAGCTGCGACCCGCGCC
>JASHYV010000142.1 GCA_030064695.1 Thermoplasmata archaeon | reverse complement strand
TCGGGGTCATGCACCGGCCGAAGACCGACGCGAAGGAAGGGCTCGAGCTGCGGCTGCTCCCGGATCTGACCGGTCCGACCTCGACGGAGATCGAGCTCGCGCCGAACCTCCCGGCCTACCAGAAGCTCCTCGCCGGGGCGGCCTAGGCGGGGCCCGCCTCGCCCGGGCGACCCTCGGGCTCGACCGATGCTCCGGATCGGCGTCGACGATACGGACAGCCCCCGCGGCGGGTGCACGACGTACGTGCTCACGGAGCTCATCGGCCTCGCCCGGGACCTGGGCCTCGACCTCATGGGAGAGCCGCGGCTGGTGCGCCTGAACCCGAACGTGCCCTGGAAGACCCGCGGCAACGCGGCGCTCGGCGCCACGCTGGGCGTGGGCGTCGGGCCCCGCCGGCTCTGGGGTTCGGTCGGCGGCCGCCCGATCTGGTCGTTCGCTCGGGGTCGGCCGGCTCCGCCGTCGCGGCGGAGCGCGTTCGAAGCGGCCGCCTGGGACCGGGTCCGGGAGCTCGCCCGGACCTCCGACCCGGACACGGACCCGGCCGTGGTGTTCGCCGACCGGCCGCTGCCGGGACGGCTCTACTGGAACGCAGTGCAGGAGGTCGTGGAGGTCGGCACCGTCCGGGACGCCCTCGCGGACGCGGGGGCCCGTTGGCGCACGCTGGGCTCCGATCGGGGGCTCGTCGGCGCGGCCGCCGCGGTCGCGTGGCCGGGGGCCCATCCCACCTGGGAGCTCCTCGCCTATCGCTCGGCGTTGCGTTGGGGCACCCCGCGCGAGGTCGACCCGGCGAGCGTGCGAAGGGCCCAACGGTCGCATCCCGAGCTGTTCCTCTGCGAGGACCCTCGGACCCGTCGGGTCCTGGTCGTGCCGCACACGGCGTGCCCGATCCTCTACGGGCTCCGGGCCACCTCGCCGTACGCGGCGAGAGCCGCCCGGCTCCAGGTGCGCTCCGAACCGGTGGACCGGTGGCTGCTGTTCCGGACCAACCAGGGTTCCGGCGACCATCTGCGCCCGCGTCGGCTCCGCGAGATGGGCCCGTACCGATCGGCGGTGGTGTCGGTGGAGGTTCAGGGGCTCCCGGAGCTGTTCTCGGGGGGTCACGTGCGGGTGCCGATCTCGGACCCGGACGGCACCGTCGCCCAATGCATCGCGTTCGAGCCCACGAAGGTGCTGCCCCGGGTCCTCGGGGCGCTCCGCCCCGGCGACCGGGTCCGGGTCTGGGGCAGCCGGCAGGAGGACCCCACGTTCCGGCTCGAGGGGATCCGCGTCGTTCGGCTGGCCGCCGGCCCGAGCCGCGCCCGGGCGCCCCGCTGTCCCTCCTGCGCCCGTCGCGCCCGCTCGCTCGGCCGCGGCCGAGGGTATCGCTGCCCGACCTGCCACCGGCGCTGGCCGCCCGAGGCCGCCCGACGCGTCTCGGAGCGGCGCCGGCTCGAGCCGGGCACCACGTACCACCCGACCCCGTCCGCGCGCCGTCATCTGGCTCCGCGGGGCCCGGAAGGACGGTTCCGGCGCGCTTCCGAGAGCTTTTGAACCGCCGCCCGCTATCAACGGGAGGAGCCGCTCATGTTCGGAGGCGTCGCCCGCCGATCCCCGGACGGACGCGTGCTCTAGGGGCGTCCCGCCATGCCCACATGTCCGGCCTGCGGCGTGGAGGTCGGCGAGGGGGCCACCGCCTGTCCCCGCTGCCGGCTCGATGTTGCGCTGTTTCCCGCGATCGTCGAGGCCGCCGGTCCCTCCGCCCCGGGCGATCCCGCCTACGTCCGCACGATCGGCGAGCTCCTGAAGACGGTCGACCTCTCCGGTCCGGCTTCGCCCGAGTCGCGCCCGTCGCAGGGGCTGCTGAGCCGGCCTTCCCGGTTCCCTGCTCTGGGCGCGCCGGAGCTTCCGGTGGTCGCCGCCCCCAAACCGGCCGAGGAGACGCTGAGCCCGCTGCGGAACCTTCCGGCCCTCCCGGCGCCGCCGACCCCGGTCGAGGTGCGCCGTAGGGTCGACGACTACTTCCAGCTCGGCCGGCGGCTGGGCCTCGACTTCACCGACTTCGAGAGCCGGGCGAACGCCGCGCGGCTCACGGACGACGTCGTCTCGCTCGAGGTGCTCTCCCGCGAGATGTTCGTCCACCTCTCGAGCGCGCTCGCCGAGGAGTACGAGAACGCGCTCGCGCGCCGCAACGACCTCGCCCAGATCGTGCCCACGCACGGGGCGGACGTCGAGTTCGAGGCGATCCGGCGGGCGATCTCGACCGGAGACCTGGTCGGCGCCCAGCGACGCCTCGCCCACGTCCGCGACGAGCTGGGCCAGGTCGAGGAGGAGTGGCAGGTCGGGCGCATCCTCGTGACCGAGTGCGAGCTCATGGCGCAGACCGTCCGGGATTTGGGCGGCGACCCCACGCCGGCGCTCGGCCCGCTCGAGGAGGGCCGCCGGCTCGTGCAGCGCGGGCGCCGCTCCGACGGCGAGCGGCTCCTCGCCCGGGCCGCGGTCGCGATGTGGTCGGTGCTGGAGCCGAGGCTCTTCGAGGACCTCCGCCGGCTGCGCGATCGGATGGTCGAGATGCGGAGCGCCGGGCTCGACGTCACCCCGGCCATCGCCGACCTGCGGGCGGTGGCGTCGGAGCTCGCCGAGCGGAACTTCGTCGGCACGATCCTGGCCTATCGGCGCGTCCGCGGCTTCGTGGACCGGGCGAGCGTGCCCGGCGAGGACGCGCTGGGGGCGCCCGCCCCGGTCGAGCTCAAGAGCGGGCCGCCGGCCGGGCACGTGTAAATACAGGGACCCGAGTTCCCGCCGCCATGCCCCTCCACCCGCTCCGTGGCTTCCGCGACTACCTGCCGCCGGACGCCGGCGCCCGGTCGGAACTTCGGCGCCGGATGCGCGCCGCCGCGCGTCGTGCCGGCTACGTCGAGCTGGAGACCCCCTGCGTCGAGAGCTTCGAGCTGTACCAGGTGAAGAGCGGCGAGGGGATCGCTGCCGAGACCTGGCTCTTCCACGACAAGGGCGACCGGGCCGTCGCGCTCGTGCCCGAGACGACGCCCTCGCTCGCCCGCGTCTTCGTGGAGCGCGGGAAGTCCGAGCCGCTCCCGGTGAAGTGGTTCACCGTGTCGAAGACCTGGCGCTACGAGGAGCCGCAGGCCGGTCGGACGCGCGAGTTCCTCCAGTTCAACCTGGACATCCTGGGCGTACCGGGCGTCGAGGCCGAGCTCGACCTGCTCGCCACCGCCGCCCTCCTGATGGACGAGGTGGGCGCCCAGGGGCTCTACGCGTTCCGGATCAGCGACCGGGCCCTGGCGGAGGGGCTCGGCCGACTCTTCGGGGCGTCCGAGATGGGTCGGTTCTTCCGCGCGGTCGACCGGTACCGGAAGCTCCCGCCGGCGGAGTTCGAGGGAGAGGTCGAGGCCGCCGGTGTGCCCGCCGAGAAGGCCGTGGCGCTCGCGGAGCTGTTCCGCAAGGCCGGCGACGGCGTGCCGCCGGCCGAGCTCGCGGGGTACCTCGACGCGCTGATCGCCCTCGGCCTCGACGAGGAGGCGCGGAAGGGCGTGGACCGCCTGAAGCGGCTCTTCTCGCTGCTGCACCGGGCCGGCCTCGGCGACCGGATCGTGTTCGATCCGACCGTCGTCCGCGGGATCGCCTACTACACCTCGATCGTCTTCGAGACGTACGCGAAGAGCGGCGACGGCCGCGCGATCTTCGGCGGCGGGCGGTACGACCACCTGATCGAGCTCTTCGAGGGCCCGCCGACCCCGGCGGTCGGGCTCGCCCTCGGCGACCAGACGCTCGAGCTGCTGCTCCGCGGCGCGGGCCGATGGCCCGAGGGGGAGCCGGCGCTCGACACCTACGTCGTGATCGTGGACGGGAAGCACCTGGACGCGGCGATCGAGCTCGTGCAGGAGCTGCGGCGCGCCGGCGTCTCCGCCGACTGCGACCTCCTGCAGCGCTCGATGTCCCGACAGCTCAAGGAGGCGTCGCGCCGGCGGGCGCGCCGGGCGCTGATCCTGGGCCTGAAGGAGGCGGGGCCGGGGGCGGTCGTCGAGCGGGATCTTTCGAGTGGTGCGCAGCGGACGATCCCGCGGGCCGAGGTGGTACGACCGGCGTGATCGCCTCGAACGCGTCGCCGTCGTAGAGCAGCACGCCGGGCGGCGACTCGGCGCCGTCCACGTACCCGTACCAGTAGACGACGGCCCCTTCGCCGAAGATCTCGGTGTAGGGACCGAGCTGGCGTTTCAAGTTCTTCCGCATCTCCACGTCGTCGCCGAAGTTGGCCTTCGACTCGATCCAGGTGATCTTCTGCCCGAACAGGATGATCGGGTGGTCGAGGAGGGCGTCCGGCGTCTTCGCGTACTTGCCGCGGAGGTCCTTCTCCGTCCGGTAGCCGATCCCGTGCTTCGTGAGCCAGCGCTGGAGCCGCTCCTCGCCCTTGCGGCCCCGCTCGCGCTGGAGCTCCATGCCCCGGGGGGAGTAGATGGAGTCGGCCGCGAGCAGTTGCTCCACGTCGCGGCGGACCCGAGCGTCCGGCGCCGAGGCCGGATCCAGGAACGTGCCCCAGATCTTCTTGCGCGGGAACCCGAGCTCACCCAGCATCTGCTGCCCCAGCAGGACCGGCGGGAACTTCCATTCCTTCGCGATCTCGAGCATCGCCCGGCCCCGCTTCCACTGCGCGGCGAGCCGCGGCATCTGGCGCTTCAGGACGTAGAAGCGCCGGGTCGCGTCGCGGGTCACCCGGTGCGTGTGGATGACGAAGAGCAGCTCCTCGTCCCAGTGCTCGTCGTGGGCGATCCGGTGGACGTCGTCGTACGTGGCGAGCGCGTCGTAGAGGCGTTGGTAGGTGGCGCGGTCCATGGGCGAAAATCCGGGAACGGAACGGCCGAGGGGAGCGCGCGACGGGGATAACGTTGCGGACCGGCGCCGGGGCCCCGTTCACTCGCGCCAGTCGAGACCGACGGTGCGGAGCGACAGCTTGGGGATCGGGGGCATCCGGCGCTTGTGCCGCGTCGCCCGCATCCGGCGGGCGATGCCGCGGACCGTGTCGAGCGAGCTCCCGGTCGCGGCCGCGATCTCGTCCTCGGAGAGCAGCCGCTCGAAGCCGACCAGGATGCGGTCGAGCTCCTCGTAGCGGATGCCCAGCTCTTCCTCGTCGGTCTGGCCCTCCCAGAGCCCGGCGGTCGGGGGCCGGTCCCGGATCGCCGGGGGGAGGCCCAGCTGGGCCGCGAGCTCCCGGAGCTCCGTCTTGTACAGGTCGCCCAGCGGGAGGAGGTCCACGCCCCCGTCGCCGTACTTCGTGAAGTAGCCGAGCAGGAGCTCCGACTTGTTGCCGGTCCCCGCGACGAGCCGACCGTGCTCGCGGGCGACCGCGTAGAGGAGGATCATCCGGATCCGCGCCTTGACGTTCCCGAGCGCCACCGGGTCGGTCAGCTCGGGGAGCGCCGAGCGAACCGCCGACTCCATCGGCACGATGGAGATCGTCCGCTGCTCGATCCCCAGCGACCGCGCGTACGCCTGGGTCTCGGCGAGCAGGGCCGCCGGGTACGCCTCGTCCGGCTGGAGCACGCCCAGGACCCGTTCCGCGCCGAGCGCGTCGACGGCGAGCCGGGCCGTGAGAGCGCTGTCGATCCCCCCCGAGAGACCGACCGCGATGCCCCGCACGCCCTCGGCGGACGCGTGGGCCCTCAGGAACTGGTGGATCGTCGCGACGGCGTGCGAGGGCAGTCGGGGCTCGAGCGCGCTCATGCCTCGACGCCCGAGCCCTCCAGCTCCCGGAGCGCGTTCCACTCGGCTCGGCATCCGCAGTCGAGCCCGTCGAGCGCCTCGAAACGCTGGTCGAGCGACGCCGCCTCGATCGCCGCGAGCACCCCGGCGTCGCAGCGGCCGCAGTTGTGCGGCCCGCGGGCGAGGCCCCCGGCGGTCGGGAACGAGACGAGGCGGGCGCCCCCCCGGGCGGTCGCCCCCGCTCGGAGCGCCTCCACGACCGACCAGAGCCACGGCGGTCGGTACCGGCCCCGGTGGTAGAGCCACTCCACGACCGTGCCGTTCTGGATGTGCACGGGGTTGATCGAGAGCGCGTCGAAGCGCGCGGACGCCTCCGCCACCGACCGGACGACGTCCCGGATCG
>JASHYV010000141.1 GCA_030064695.1 Thermoplasmata archaeon | reverse complement strand
TGCCACATCTCCTCGTCCACGCGGAACTCGGGCCAGTTCTCGTCCCCCTCTCGCTCGGAGAAGATGATCGTCCGCTCGCGCTCGACCTCCTCGTCGGTGATCAGGGCCCGGGTCATCCGGTCCGACTCGATGTCCAGCGGCACGGCCAGGTGCTCGCGGGGCACGGTCGAGAAGTAGGCGGTGAAGTCGGCGTCGGTGAAGGCGTTGAGCTGACCGCCCACGCTCACGACCGCGCGGTCGATCTCCCCCTTGGCGTACCGGGGCGAGCCCTCGAAGAGCATGTGCTCGACCCAGTGCGACGCGCCGGTGACTCCGGGCCACTCGTTCTTCGAGCCGACCTGGTACCAGACCCAGACGCTCGCGGTCGGGCTCTCGGCGCGCGGAGCGAGCACGACGGTGAGGCCGTTCGCGAGCCGGAACGACGTGAACCGGGGCGGACCGGGACGGGCGGGGACCATTCGAACGGGGTCGAGAGTTCCTCGAATATAACGACCGGCCGGCCCGGCGGAGACCGGCGTCGAGGACAACCGTTAAGCGAGGGGGCCCGACATCGGCGAGCGTGCCCGCGGTCTTCCGCCTCGTCCGGGTCGGGAACCTCGGGGTCTCGTTCCTCGGGACGATCGTCGGCGGGCTCGCGGCGCGAGGCAGCGGGATCACGGAGCCGGGATGGTTCTGGTTCGACCTGGTCCTCGCCGCCTTCTCGACCGCCCTCATCACGGGGGGCGGCAACGTGCTCAACGACCTGCTCGATCTCGAAGGGGACCGGACCAACCACCCCGACCGGCCGCTGGTGACTGGCGCGATCTCGGTCGGCGGCGGCCGGGCGCTGGCGATCGGCCTCTTTGTCGTCGGGGTAGCGATCGTGGTCCCGGTCGTGCTGGTCGCTCCGCTGGTCGGCCTCATCCTGGCGATCGCGGTCGCCGCGCTGCTCGGCTACGAGTTCCGGTTCAAGGCGCGGGGATTCGTGGGGAACTGCGTGGTCGCACTGCTGACCGGGCTCGTCTTCCTGTACGGCGGTGCGGTCGCGGGGCCGGTCCTGCTGGTCGCGCCGTTCGCCGCGATGGCGTTCCTGGCGACGCTGAGCCGGGAGATCATCAAGGACATGGAGGATGTGGCCGGGGACGTCGGTCGGACGACGCTCCCCAAGGGGCGAGGACTTCCGTTCGCCGGCCGGGCCGCCGCCGCCGCCGTGATCGGCGCGGTCGCGCTGAGCGTGATCCCGGTCCTCTGGTACGTGACGCTCGTCTCGAACGCGGGGTTAATCTACCTCGGACTGGTCCTCGCCGCCGACGCGATCTTCGCGGTCTCGGTGGCGTTCCTGCCCGACCGGCTGCACTACGAGCAAACGATGAGCAAGGTCGCGATGACCGTCGCCCTGTTCGCCTTCCTGGCCGTGGCGTTCCGATGAGCGGACCGGGACCGGTGGAACGGTACCTCACGGAGCACATCGCCCGTGGGCCGGTTCACTTCACCCTGATCGATCCGGACAAGTCTCCGGGCGAGCGGGCGGCCGCGATCGCCACCGGGGCGGTGGCGCTCGGCAGCGACGTCATCCTGCTCGGCGGGTCGACCGGGATCTCCCGGGAGGGCATGGGCGCCGCCGCGCGGGCGATCAAGCGGGCCGTAGACGTTCCGGTCATCATCTTCCCCGAGGGACCGGGGTCGCTCGCGCCCGAGGCCGACGCGGTCCTGTTCATGAGCATGCTCAATTCCCGCAACCTGAACCTCGTGATCCGCACGCACGCGAGGGCGGCGCCCGCCGTGCGCGCAATGGGGCTCGAGCCGATCCCGCTCGGCTACCTGGTCATCGCGCCCGGGATGCGCGTGGGCGAGGTCGGCGAGGCGGACGTCGTGGCGCGCGACGACGTCGCGGGCGCCGCAGGCTACGCGCTGGCCGCAGAGTTCCTGGGCATGCGGTACGTGTACCTCGAGGCCGGCTCCGGTGCGCCCGCGCCCGTGCCCCCACCGATCGTGAAGGCGGTGCGGGCCGCGCTCTCGATCCCGGTGATCGTCGGGGGCGGCATTCGTACCGGCGCGGACGCGGCCCTCGTGCTCGAGGCCGGCGCGAACGCCCTCGTCACCGGGACGGTCACGGAAGAGGAAGGGCTCGGCGAGGGCTTCCGAGCGATCCTCGCCGAGGTGCGGAGGGCCCGTGGCCAGTAGTCCCGAAACGACGCCCGAGGCGAAGCGCGCGGTCCGCCGGGGCCACGTCCTCTTCGAGGCGCCCCGACCGGCGGTGACCGCCGGGCTCATCGTGGCGACCGCGGCGGCGCTCGGCCTGGTGCTCTTCCAGCCCCACTGGACCCGCGTCGGAGAGGCGTGGATCTTCGTGTTCGCGGTCCCCGCCCTCGTGGCGGCGTTCGCGACGCCCGGCATTGCCGCCGGGCTCGGCGGGCGCTTCGAGCTGCACCGCTCCGTGTTCCTCGCGTTCCTCGCGCTGCTCATCGACCTCCCGATCGCAGTCGTCTGGCTGGGCTCGTTCTGGCTGTGGCCGTCGATCGTGCCCGGGGTGGCGCTCCTGGGGGTGTTCCTCGCGGCCCCGACCTTCTGGTTCCGGCACCTGAGCCTCTTCGGAGTGTCCCGGACGAGCCACCTGCGCATGCTGCCCGCCTCGCTGCTGCAGTCGGCGCTCTACCTCATCGCCTGGTTCGTGCTCGTCGGCGTCGACGCGACGCTCGTCGTGGCGGCGGCGATCTTCCTCGGGATCGCCTTCGTCACCGCCCTCATGCTGCTCCGGGCCGCCGACCGGCCGCTCCGACGGGAGTTCCAGGCGTCCGGAGTGGCGCTCATCCGTCCCCTGCTGGACCACGTCGGCTCCCGGGACCCTGCCGCCACGAAGGCGCTCGAGGAGTTCTTCCTGAAGTCCGCGATCCCCGCCGACCTGTCGGTAAGCTTGCTCGTCTTCTTCCGGGGGGGCTCGGCCCGCGCCACCGTCGCGCTGCCCACGGTGCATCCGGGTCCGTTCGCTGCGCTCGGGGCCAGCGATCTCCCCCGCAAGCTCGCGGTCCAGCTCGGCCCGACCGCCGGGGTCGTGCTCGTGCCCCACACGCCCTGCGACCACGACCTCGACCTCCCGTCGGAGTCCGAGGTCGACCGGATCGGCAACGCGTCGCGCGATCTCTTCCAGCGGCTTCGCCCGGTCGCCTCCGATCGGGCGAGCCCGCTCACCTCCCCGTACGCCGGCTCCTACGCCCGGGCCCAGATCCTGGGCGACGTGGCGCTGGTGGTGGTGAGCCAGGCGCCGCAGCCGACCGACGACATCGCGTTCAGCGTCGGGGACCACATCGTCCGGGAGTTCGAGCGGACCGGCGGACCGCGCGTGGCGCTCGTCGACGCCCACAACTCGTACGTCGAGGGACAGGGCGACGTGATCTACGGCACGCCCACGGCGGAGAAGATCCTGACCGACACCCGCGCCGCGGTCGCGGCGGCGACGGCGGCCGCCCAGCCCGGGCCCCCGGCGGTCGGGGTCGCGGTCCGGGACGGATTCTCGATCGGCGAGGACGGTATCGGCCCGCAGGGCATGCGGGCGCTCGCGGTCCGGGCCGGCGGCCGGACCACCGGGTACCTGCTCGTGGACGGCAACAACCTCGTGATCGGGCTCCGCGAGAAGCTCGTCGCCGCCCTCGAGACGGTGGTGGACGTTGCGGAGGTCCTGACCACCGACAACCATGTGGTGCACGAGGTCGACGGCGGGATCAATCCGCTCGGCGAGCGGTTCCCGCTGGACGCCTTCGCCCGCGAGGCGAAGGCGGTGATGGCGGCGGCGGTCGCGGACCTCGCGGCCGCGGAGGTCCGCTTCGGCTCGGCTCCCGTGCCGGCGGTGAAGGTGCTCGGTCCCGGCTACACCGCTCGCCTTTTGACCTCCCTCGGCGACACGCTCTCGATGTTCACCAACATGCTGACCGCGAGTCTGTTGCTCCTCATCGCGAGCTCCCTCGTCGTGGCGTTCGCGCTGCGCTAGCCGCGAGCGATGTCGGCGAGCCTCGAACCGTCCCCAGAGGCGGCGGCCCGGATCGGGGACCCGCGCGGCTTGCGCTGGCTCACCCAGCTGGTCGCGATCGCCCCCACGAACCTCGAGGACCCGCTCCACGGCCGGGTCGAGAAGCCGAACTACCTGCGGGCGGCGGACGCGATCGTCCGGGCGGCCCGGGAGGTCGGCCTCGCGACCCGCATCTACGACCCCACGGTCGCCGGCGACGTGGCCGGGGACTTCCACGGCGCGCCGCGGCCGAACGTGATCGTCGATCTCGATGCGGCCGCGGAGGAGACGGTGCTCGTGCTGGCCCACTACGACGTGGTCCCCGTGCCGACCGAGCAGCTCGGTCGCTGGAGGAGTCCTCCGCACACGCTCACCTACCGGGCCGACCACCGACTCTACGGCCGTGGATCGAACGACGACCTCGGGAGCGGGGTCGTCGGCACCCTGCTGGCCCTCGCGCGACTCGTCGACGAGGATCGGCTCCCTCGGAACGTGCGGCTGATCGCCGCCTGCGACGAGGAGACCGGAGGCCAGGGCGGCGTGGAGGCGATCAAGGAACACGACGCGCGCCTCGCGCCGAAGGACCCCGATCGGATCCTGGTCGGCGAGGTGGCGCTCCTGCCCGACGGGAGCCCCGAGACCACAGCGGCGTCGAGTGGGGCCGCGTTCCTGGACGGTTCGTTCTCTGCCCCGGTGCCGCTTTCGACGGCGCTCGCCTACGGCGAAGCGCTCGTGGGGCTCCACGAGGTCGCGCGCGGCTGGCGCTCCCTTTATGCCTCGCCGGATTGGCCGGACCGGCACGCCCCGGCTCCGGTGCTCACCGGCCGGGCGACGGTCACGCACTTCGACCTCGTCGACGGCGCCCCCGCGCCGGGGCGCGCCACGCTCCGGGCGGCGCATGCCGAATCGGACGCGGCCAACCAGATCGCGAACGCGGTGACCCTGGTCTTCGCCGGGCCCGCTCCCGATCGGTCGGCGCTTGCGGCTCGACTGGCCCCGCTCGCGCCCCCGCCGTTCCGGGTGACGGAGGGCGGAACCACGGCGCTCTCGATCCCCGCGGAGTCGACAGCGGTCCAGGTGATCGGCGAGTCCGCCCATGGAGGCTACCCGCACCGGGGCCACAACCCCGTGCCGGTCGCCTTTTCGTTGCTGCGGGCGGCGGTCGACCGCGGATGGATCGACGGCCGCTCGCTCGGCACCGCTTCGTACACCGTGGACCTCCGTCTGATCCCGGAGATGGAGCTCTCGGCGGGGCTCGCCGCCGCCCTGGGCTATGTCCGGGCGTGGGCCGCGAGCCGGGCCCCGACCGCGCAGATCGCCGCCCCCCCGGCGCGATGCCGGTCCGGCTACGCGCTGCCGCCGAACCACCCCGCGGCCGTGAAGCTCGCGCGGATCCTCGGCGAGACATTGGGCTCGCATGAGATCCGGGGCGAGTACGGAGGCACGGACTCGAGCGCGCTGCGCGAGGTCATGACTCCCCACGGCCGGCCGATCCCGGCGCTGGTCTTCGGCAGCATGGACCCGGCCGCCCGGATCCACGACGCCGAGGAGAGCGCCGATCCCCGCCTCATCGCAGGCGTCGCGGCCTCGATCGAGCGGTTCGTCCGGGAGCCCTGAAGGTCGTCCGTGCTGGAGCCGATCGTCGCGAGCGCGCTCGCGGTCCTCTGGGTGCTCCTGCCGGCGTACATCGCCAACGCGTTCGCCACGATCCCTCGAGGGGTCGGGCCGCCGATGGACTTCGGCCGAGTCTGGTCGCGCGATGGCCGGCGCGTGCTGGGCCCGTCGAAGACGTGGTCCGGCTTCCTGTTCGCCGGCTTCGCGGCGATGCCGTTCGGGCTCTTCGAGGCGTGGCTCATCCTACTGGCGCCGCCCAGCTGGAAGCTCGTCCCGGAATTCGCGCCGTCGTTGCTCGCGGCCGTGCCGGTGGTCGCCCTGCTGACGTTCGGCGCCATGGGCGGGGACGCGCTCGGCTCGTTCCTGAAGCGCCGGCTCGGGCGCGAGAGCGGTTCGCGCACGATCTTCCTCGACCAGCTGCCGTTCGTGCTGGTCCCGATCGCGCTGGGCCTCGCGCTCTACCCCGGGCTCTTCCTCGCCACCTTCGCCAGCTGGGAAGCGGTCTTATGGCTCGTCGTCTACACGCTCGGGCTGCACGCCGGGTTCAACTGGATCGGCTTCAAGCTCGGCCTCAAGAAGGTGCCCTGGTGACGGATCCTGCGACGCCGACGGCGGCGGAGATCGCCCGCCTCCTGCTCGAGGCCGGCGCCGTCCGCTTCGGCGAGTTCACCCTCGCCTCGGGCGAGAAGAGCGACGTCTACATCGACGTGAAGAAGGCGTGGACGGAGCCCACCCGTCTCGCGACGCTCGCCCGCGCGCTGGCGGCGCGGGTCGGAGCCACCGATCAGGTCGCCGGCATGGAGCTGGGCGCGGTGCCGCTCGTCGTCGCCGTCGCGCTGCTCACCGGACACCGGTACGCCGTGCTCCGCAAGGCGCCGAAGGAGCACGGCACGAAGCAGGCGTTCGAGGGCGAGATCGCGCCCGGTACCCGGGTCGTGCTGATCGAGGACGTCTCCACGACCGGCGGGAGCTCGATGAGGTCGATCGAGATCCTGCGAGGCGCTGGCGCGGTCGTCGAGCGCGCGCTGGTCGTCGTCGATCGCGAGGCGGGCGCGCGCGAGCGGCTCGCACAGGCCGGCGTCCGCCTGGACCCACTGCTGACCTACTCGCAGCTCAAGGGGTCCGGTCGGTGAGCGGGACGCTCCGCCCCGACGGCGCGGCGGACGTGCTCGATGCCGCGGAGTCGAGCCAGGTCTACGCGAAGGGCTTCTTCGGGACGCCGGGGTCGGACGGCGCTCTCGCGCTGGACCCGTACGAGGCCGTGTACCTCGCCGAGATGGGCCGTCTCGGCCTCGCCGACCCCTCGGGCCGCGTCGTGGAGTGGCCGGTCGCTTACCGCCGCGCGGTGCGGCACGCCGCGACGTTCCCGGTCCGCTACCTCGTCTACCGCGATCTGCGCCAGCGCGGCTACGTCGTCCGGGCGAGCCCTCCCCCGATCGCGTTCGCCGTCCTGCCCCGAGGCGGGACGCTCCACAAGACCCCGTCCCGGTACTGGGTGGACGCGCTCAGCGAGCGCGAGCGGTTCGACCTCCCGCGGCTCTTCGACCTGGCGGAGCGGGCCCAGAGCGCGAAGAAGCTCCTGCTCCTCGCGCTCGTGGACGAAGAGTCGGACCTGACGTACTACCGCGTGCGACGGCCGGCTCCGACGGGGGCGCTGCCGGCGACGCCGCTCGCCCGTCCGACGGAAGGCTGGCTCGCCGAGGACCGGGTGACGGTCCACGACCCGGAGGCGGTGCGGGAGCTGGGTCGTTCGCTCGCCTACGGGAGCCGGGTCGGCGAGCGGCTCGAGCTCTCGCTGCTCGAGACAGCGTACCTGGTGGAGACCGGCCAGCTGACCGTCCGAGACGCCCGGTCCGGTCGGCCGGTCGCATCGGAGCGGCTGACGCGTCGCGCCCGCCGACTGGACGCCCGCTTCGCCGAGCGGCTGGCGGCGTACCGGGAATTGCGGGGCCGGCGGCTCGTGGTGAAAACGGGGTTCAAGTACGGGGCCCACTTCCGCGCCTACCCGCGCAACCCGGAGCACGCCCACGCGCGCTACCTCGTGCAGGCCGTGCCCGCCTCGCACACCGCGGCCTGGCCCGAGATCGCGGGCAGCGTGCGCGTTGCCCAGGGCGTCCGGAAGGAGTTCCTCCTCGCCGGGGTCGGCGACGCGGACCGGGTCCGATTCCTGTCGCTGGAGCGCGTGCGCCCGTAGCCGATCTACGGGCCCCGCCCCACCGTCGCGAGCGTCCGGATCCACGACTCGAGGGAGGACGGCGCGTCCCCCCGGCCGAGGCGCTCCTCGAGCGCGCTCCCGACCACGACGCCGTCCGCGCCCGAGGCGAGCGCGCGACGCGCGGAGGCGCGGTCCCGGATCCCGAACCCGATCAGGACCGGGCGGCTCGGAGCGCCTCGACGGGCCGCCCGGATGAGCGGGGTGAGGTCGACCCGACCGGACGCGCTGGCGGAGCCCGTGGTGCCGTACTGGCCCACCAGATAGAGGAAGCCCCGGCCGCGACGCGCGATCGCCGCGACTCGGTCGGGCGGCACTCCGGGGGCCGCGAGGAGGACGAGCGCGATCCCGGCGGCTCGGGCCGCCGACGCGAACGGCGGGCTGTCCTCGAGCGAGAGGTCCGGCACGATCAGGCCAGTCGCCCCCGCCGCCGCCAGGTCGCGGAGGCTCGCCGAAAGCCCTCGGTGCCAGAGCGGATTCGCGTACGTCATCACCGCGGTCGGGAGCTCGGCACTCGCGCGCCGGCAGGCGCGCAGCAGGTCATTCCAGTCGGTCCCGCGGCGCAACGCGCGGTCGTGAGCGGCCGCGAGGACCGGACCGTCGGCGATCGGGTCGGAGAACGGGAACCCGAGCTCGAGCGCCGTGGCCCCGCCCCGGCGGAGCGCCTGGACCGTGGAGGCGAGACGAGAGGCGCGCGCCCGGTCCACGAGGAGATAGGGCACGATGATCGGGTCGCCCCGGGCGCGCGCGGACCGCAGCGCGCTATCGAGCCGCACGGAGCACCACCTCGAGGTCCTTGTCGCCGCGACCGGAGAGGGTGACCACGATCTGCTGGCTCGACGCCCGGCGCCGGGCCTCCCGCACCGCCGCGAAGATCGCGTGGGAGGGCTCGAGGGCGGGCAGGATCCCCTCGTCCTCGGCGAGCCAGTGGAACGCGCGCAGCGCGTCGTCGTCGCGCACCGCGACGTACCGGACCCGGCCCGAGTCCCGCAGCCACGCGTGCTCCGGGCCGACCCCGGCGTAGTCGAGACCCGCGGAGATGCTCTCGGTGTCGGAGATCTGGCCGTCCCGGTCCTGGAGGACGTAGGAGAAGCTGCCATGCAGGATCCCCGGCGCGCCGCGCGTCAGCGACGCCGCGCCTAGCCCGCGCCCGCGCGGACCGCCGGCCTCGACGCCGAGCAGCTCGACCTTCGTTCGCAGCAGCGGATGGAACGTGCCGATGGCGTTCGACCCTCCGCCCACGCAAGCGACCGCAAGATCGGGGAGCCGGCCGAAGGCCCGGACCGATTGGCGGCGGATCTCCCGGCCGATCACGCTCTGGAAGTCGGCGACCATCGAGGGGAACGGGTGCGGCCCGACCGCCGAGCCGAGCAGGTAATGGGTCGTTCGCACGTTCGCGATCCAGTCGCGGAGCGCGGCGTTGATCGCATCCTTCAAGGTCCGGCTCCCCGAGGTCACCGGCACCACTTGGGCGCCCAGCAGGCGCATCCGCTCGACGTTCGGTCGTTGCCGTTCCATGTCGACCGCGCCCATGTACACCGTAACGTCGAGCCCGAGCGCGGCGCCGATCATCGCCGTCGCGACGCCGTGCTGGCCGGCTCCGGTCTCGGCGATGAGGCGGGGCTTGCCCATCCGGCGCGTGAGGAGGCCCTGGCCCAGTGCGTTGTTGAACTTGTGCGCCCCCCCGTGGACGAGGTCCTCGCGCTTCAGCCAGATCCGAGCGCCGCCGGCCCGGCGGGACAGGTTCTCGGCGAGGTAGAGCGGAGTGGGGCGGCCCGCGAGCGTGGTGGAGAGCCGACGGTGCTCCGCTCGAAACGCGGCGTCCCGGCGCGCCGAGTGCCAGGCGTCCTCGAGCTCGCGCAGCGCGGGTACGAGGGTCTCGGGGACGTACGCCCCGCCGTAGGGACCGAACCGCCTAGGCATGCCCGGCTTCGAACTCCTCCACCGCGGCGAGGAACGCCCGCATCTTCGCGGGGTCCTTCACGCCGGGCGCGCTCTCGATCCCCGACGACACGTCGACCCCCCAGGGCCGGACCGTGGCGAGCGCATCGGCCACGTTCTCCGGCGTGAGACCGCCGGCGAGCACGAACTTGCGGCCCGGATGGGCGTCCACGATGTGGGCCGCGACCTCCCAATCTGGCCGCACGCCGCTGCCGCCGGGGACCGGCTGGCCGGCGGCGTCGAGATGGACGCGCGGGTAGTCCTCCGCGGCGGGTACCGGAGGGTCCGGGGCCCCGCTGCCCGGAGGAGGGATCGCGACGGAAGGCACCAGGTGATGGACCTCGAGGAACTCCAGGTTCGGCGGCGTGGGGCCGTACACCTGGATCCGGTCCACGCCGACCTCGTCGAACAGCGTGTGGATCAGCTCCGTCGACGGGTTCACGACCACGGCCCACGCCTCCGCCTCGCTCGGAACGTGCTCCAGCAGCGCGGTCGCCGCCTCCGCGGTGAGGTTGCGCGGCGAGGCCGGCACGTCGATCACGAACCCGGCAGCACCCCCCGCCGGGACCATCGCGACCGCGGCGGGGTCCTTCAACCCGCAGAACTTGACGAACGTCTTCATCGGCCGTCCTCTGCCGCCGGGCGTCGCAGCTGTCGGGCGAACCCCACCGGATCGGCCGCCCGAGCGAAGGCCGATCCGACCAGGAGCCCGTCGACGCCCTGGTTCCAGAGGGCCGTCGCGTCCGCGGGCCGCTCCACGCCGCTCAGCCCCAGCAGCGGGCGAAGTCCCTGCGCGGCCCGGAGCGTCTCCGCGGCGACGTCCCGTCGGATCTCGAGCGAGGTCAGGTCTCGGGTGTTGACGCCGTACATGTCGGCGGGGACGCTCTCGGCGAGACTTAATTCTGCTCGGCGATGGAACTCGAGCAGCACTTCGAGCCCGCGGTCCCTCGCCGCCTGCGCGAGCGACCCCAGCGGGACCCCGTAGGCCGGTTCCGCGAGCCGGGCGATGAGCAGCACGGCGCTGGCGCCCGAGCGCCGGGCCACCTCGAGCTGGCGCTCGTCGACGACGAACTCCTTGAACAGGAGCGGGAGGCGGGATCGGTCCGCGAGCGCCCGCACATCGGCCGGCGACCCCTCGAATCGGGGTCCGGTGGCGAGGCAGGAGAGCCCCGCGGCCCCGGCCGCGGTCGCGAGGCGCACGAACTCGTCGGTGCTCCGGACGGGCAGCCGGGGGTCGGCGGAGCCCGGCGAGACCCGCTTGAACTCGAGCAGGAGGGCGCCGGAGGCCCGGTCGCGGTTCACGGCCGCCCGGAGACTCGCCGGACGGGGCGGATCCGAGTTCGGCAGCTCACTCCCGTACGTGGGCTCGGCGAGCGCGGCGCGCGTCTCCCCCACGATCTCCTGGAGAAAGTCTCGACTCACGTTGACCTCCGGGACCCGTAGCGTCGAGCGAGCGTGCGAAGCTGCGCCAGAAGCCGTTCGGCACCCCCCGAGTCGAGGGCCGCCTCGGCGCCAACCACTCCTTCCGAGAGATTCTGCGCTCGACCCGCCGTCCAGATCGCGGCCCCACTGGTCAACACGATCGCGCCGCGTCGAGCTCCTCCGCCGCCCGCGAAGACCCGCTCGGTCTCAATGGCGGCGGCCGCCGGGGCGAGGGCCCCCCAGTCCCCACGCTGGTCCTCCATCGGTAGATACCGACGGGCGTCGAACGATACCGACCGGACGGAGCCGCCGGCCTGCAGGAACCCTCTTGTCACCCCTTGGGGCGAGAACTCGTCGCAGCCCTCGGGCGAGGTCACGGTCAGGGACCGCTGGGTTCCGAGCAGCGAGAGCGCCATGGCGGTCCGTCTCGCGCCGGGCAGGTCGGCTGCGCCCACGACCTGGAAAGGCACTCCCGCGGGGTTCGTGAGCGGCCCCAGTCGGTTGAAGATCGTGCGGATTCCGAGGACCCGCCGGGCGTCGGCGACCGCGCCGGTCGTCGGGTGGAAGAGGGGCGCGTGCAGAAAGGCCACGCCGTGCGCTCGGAACGTCGCGCGCGCGAAGGCGATCGACGTCGTGACGGGAAGACCGAGCGCCTCGAGGAGGTCGCTCGACCCGCACGGGCCCCGGGCACTGCGGTTCCCGTGCTTCACGACCGGGACCCCGGCCGCGGCGACGACGAACGCGCTCGCCGTCGAGACGTTGAAGGAGCTCTGAGGGGCACCCCCGGTGCCGCACAGATCGACGGCGCCGCGCCGCCGGGGCACCGGGAACGGCTCCGCCCGGGCGCGCATCGCGCGAGCGAATCGGGCCAGCTCGTCCGCCGACTCCGGCCGAGCCGTCAGCATGGCCAGCAGGCCCACCCGCTCCGCGGTGGTCGCCTCGGGAGCGAGAAGGAGATCGAGCGTGCGACGGACGTCGCGGTCGCCGAGCGGCGCGGGGTCTCGGAGTCGGTCGAGCTCGGCCGCGATCATCGCCGGGCGCTCCGCAGGAAGTTCTCGAGGAGTCGGGGACCTGCGCGGGTGAGGTACGACTCCGGGTGGAATTGCACCGACTCGACCGGCCGCCTGCGGTGACGCATCCCCATGACGAGGCCCTCCTCGTCCCACGCAGAGACCTCGAGGCATTCCGGGACCGAGCCGCGTTCGACCACGAGCGAGTGGTAGCGCGCGCCCTCGAGCGGAGAGGCGATCCCCCGGAAGACGCCGCGGCCGTCGTGCCGGACGGTGGCGAGTTCGCCGTGGACCGGCTCGGGAGCGTGTCCGACCGTCGCGCCGTAGTGCTCGCCGATGAGCTGGTGACCGAGACAAACGCCGAGGAACGGGCGTTCCCGGTCCCAGCGGCGCAGGAGCGCCCGGCCGAGGCCGGTGACCCGTCGGTCCCGGGGATGGCCGGGTCCGGGCGAGAGGACGATACCGTCCGGATCGGTCCGCACTGCCGTCGCCAGCGGCTCGGTGCACCGCAGACAGACCACGTCCGCCCCGTCGGACCGGAGCTCCTGTTCGATGTTGTGGACGAACGAGTCCTCGTGGTCGATCAGGAGGATCTTCATGCGGGCTCTCCCACGAGGCTCGCTTCGACCTGGGCGAGCTTCGTCAGAGTTTCCTGAAACTCCCGCTCGGGACGCGATCGGTGGACGATGCCGGCCCCGGCCGCCGTATAGAGGTCCCGACCCGCAGCGAACGCGGAACGGATGGTGAGCGCCCAAGTGGCGCGGCCCTGGGGCCGAAGCAACCCCACCGTTCCCGCGTACGGCCCGCGCCACGAGCCTTCCTCGCGCCGCAGGAGCTCGGTGGCCCGGATCTTGGGCGCTCCGCTCACCGTCCCGGCCGGAAAGGCGGCGGCGAGCGCCTCCCACGGCCCCACCCCCGGCGCGAGCCGGGCCCCGACGTGGCTCACCAGGTGCTCGAGACGGGCGAACCGTTCCCGTCGCTCTTCGGCAAGCACCCGGACCGAGCCGGGAACGGCGACCCGGCCCAGGTCGTTTCGTGCGAGATCCACGAGCATCCGGTGCTCGGCGAGCTCCTTGGGATCGACCTCGAGCGGCACCCGTCCCGCGCGTCCGCGCCCGGTAGGGATCGTGCCCGCGATCGGGTTCACGAACGCGCGCCGTCCGTCGACCTCGAGCACCGACTCCGGGCTCGCGCCGACGACGGTCCGGTCGCCGAACTGAAGGTAGTAGAAGAACGCGAACCGCTCCGCGCGACGCAGCTCGCCGGCCCGAGCGAGCAGATCGTCCGGTCGCGCCCATCGTCGTCGGTGCGCCAGCACGACCTGGAACGCTTCTCCGTCCCGGATCGCCGCCACGAGCCTCCGCGTGGACCGGACGTAGTCCGGCTTCCCCAGCGAGTCCGCGCGAGGCCGTCCGGTGCGACGTCGTGGACCCCGAGGAGCCCGGGGCCGCTCGGGTGCAAAGCGACGCACGTGCGCGCGTTCGGACCAGGCGAACTCTCCCAAGGGGAACGGTCCCCCCCGAGCGGTGCGGCGGAGCGCGGGCTCGAACAGGCCGACGGCGTCGAACCCGAGGTACCCGAGAACGGCCCGACCCGGTCCGTTGCGAAGAAAGCGATCGCTCGCTCGCGAGACGGCCCGAAGGTCGCCGGCCGAACGAACGGAGCGAACCTCGCTCGGGCGATCGAACCACGTCGCGGAGGAGAGGTTCCCGGGCTCGCGGCCGGTCGCCTCGAAGTAGCCGGCGACCTCGGCACCGGGGGCCGCGCTCGCGAAGTCCTCCCAGGGATCGATCATCCGGCGCCGTCCTCCACGAGGGCGCGATGCAGCTGCCGAAGCACACGGGTCCCTTCCGCCTCGGGGACCGCGAGCGAGAGGGCACGCGGGGTCGCACTGAACCCCTCGGCCTTCGCGACGGCCGACGCCGGCACCCGGTCCAGGTCCCCGAGGATCCCGTCGCCGATCGCCGTCACGAGCGCCACGCGGTAGGGTCCGTCGACCATGGCCGCGGCGTCTCGCGTGACCGGAGCCAGCGCCCGGAGCGCGGTCAGCACCTGCCCCGGCTCGAGCACGAGGCAGAGGAGAGCACTCGACGTGTACAGCTGCACGAGGTTGACCTGCGCGCCCGCGAGCCGTTCCGAGACCTCGGCCACGATCCCCGGTCGCTGCCGGCCGCCTGGTACGCGGAGTCGGAGCAGCCGGAGCGGACGCAGCACGGTCAGCGCCCGGTTCCGACGACCGGCCCGGCCCGGCGTGATCGTCGTGACGACCTGCGGGTCCTCGAGCGAGCGCACCCGGAGCTCGATCGAGGCCGCCCGGGCCGGCTCGATGGTGAGCGGGTGCAGGACGCGAGCTCCGAACTGGGCGAGTTCCTCCGCCTCCTCGTACGAGAGGTCCGGGATCGGCCGGGCCGACGGCACTTCTCTCGGATCGGCGGAGAGGACCGCGACGTGCCGCTTCACCAACTCCACCCGCTGCGCCGGCAGCATGGCGCCGATGGCCGAGGCCGCGTAGTCCGAGCCGCCTCGGCCGAGCGTGGCCACCCGCCCTTCGAGGCTGCGCCCGAAGTAGCCCGTGACGACCGGAAGCTCGCCCCGGGCCAGCACCCGACCGAGGCCCTTCCGGACCGCCGTCCGGGACCGGTCGAAGAGGATGCAGCTTGCGCCGTACGCGTTGTCCGTGATGAGACCCAGATGGTCGGCCTCCACGGGCTGCGCGGGTAGCCCAGCCTCACGCAGGCGGGCCGCCAGCCAGTGGACCGCGAGCCGCTCTCCCTGGCTCAGCACCCGGTCGGCCAGGGGTGCGTCGACCGGCCGGGATCGACGCACTTGGTCGAGCAAGCCCTTCAGCCGGAGCAGTTGACGTCGGCCGTGGGCCGAGAGACCGGGGTGTCTCCGGCGCGCCTCCTCGAGAGCGCGCTCGTGACGTCGAGCGGACCGGGGATGGGCGAGCGCGTCGGCGAGGGAGTCGGTCATCCCCTCTCGGGCCGACGCCACGACGACGACGGGGGCGCCCTCGGCCCTCGCGGACCGGATGTCCGAGAGCACCCGGTCGAAGTCGTCCAGCGACGCGCCGCCGAATTTGAGCACGATCGGCCGGGGCGCGCGCTTCACGGCGAACGGCGCCTCCCTGCGGGGAGCAGATCGCGCGCGAGGGCGAGCTCGGCGTTGAGCACCGAGCCGCCGGCGCCGCCCCGGACAGCGTTGTGCGAGAGCACGAAGAAGCGGAGGTACGGCGGCTCCCAGCGGATCCGGCCGACCACGGCGGCCATCCCGCGCGCACGCGCCGGATGCCCCGCCCA
>JASHYV010000140.1 GCA_030064695.1 Thermoplasmata archaeon | reverse complement strand
CCGGTGAGGAACACGAGATGCGCCGCGTCCTTCGTCGTCACGATCTGCGCCCCCCGTCGCACCGAGCCGAGCAGGTCCGAGAGCGACGGGCGCAGCAGGCGGTACCGCTGCCCGGACCAGGTCACCTCGGCCCCGACCGACGCCCCGATCTGCTCGGTCAGGTCGAGCACGCCCTCGTCGCCGATCCGCTGCGGGCCGCGCGCGAGGCGGACGAGGCGCGTCGCGCCGCCCGGCCGCTTCAGCGCCGCGACGTCGCCCTCGGCCCAGGCCTCCGACATCGGATCTCCTCGACGGAGGTGCGGACGGGCGCGGCCCGATAATAAACAGCCCGGCCTCCGAAGGCCCACCGGACCGGGGCGCCGGGAGCCCGAAGTACCGGGCCGGCGTCCCGTGGACTTTGCGGCCGCAAACCCCGACGGCCCGGGGCGCGGATCGCCGCGCGGCCGGGTGCCTTTAGATAGAGAAGCGGATGGCCCCCGCCGTTGCGGGCATAGTGTAGTCTGGTTATCACATAGGCTTGCCAAGCCTATAACCCGGGTTCAAATCCCGGTGCCCGCATCCGGCCGCGCCCGATGGCTTAAGGAGCCGACACCGATACCCGGCGGATGGCCCGGCCCCGTCGGATCACCGTCTCGGGCCACCGCTCGTTCGAGTACATCTCTCAGGGCCGGGGACCGGCGACGCTCTTGGTCCACCCCGGCGGCCCCGGGCTCACCTACCACTACCTGCGCCCGCTGCTGAAGCTCGCCAACGCCCACCTGCGCGTGGTGCTGTTCAATCCACGCGGCGTCGGCCAGAGCTGGGGCCCGAAGAGCCCGACCGACTACACGATCCCGCAGATGGCGGAGGACGTCGAGGCGATCCGGAGGGCGCTCCACATCACCGAGCTCCATCTGCTCGGCTACTCGGCCGGCGGGTTCGTCGCGCTCGAGTACGCCCATCGCTATCCGGCGCGGCTCACCTCGCTCATCCTCTGCGCCACCGCCGGCAGCGCCGAGGAGATCCGCCAGGCGAACCGGATGGTGCTCGCCTGTGCCGCCCCCCGGGACCGGGCCCGCCTCAAGGAGCTCACCCGGGAGAAGGCGTTCCACTCCGTTGAGTACCAGGCGCTGGCCGCGAAGGTCTTCGAGCCGTTCCAGACGCGGTTCCTGAAGTCCGAGTCGAAGGACTGGAAAGCGACCAAGCTCGCGCAACCGGTCTACCGCGCGGTGATGTCCCCGACGGGCGACGAGTTCGGGGCGGGCGGCACGATCGCGAAGTGGGACGGGCGGAAGTACTACTCGAAGATCGAGGTTCCGACCCTGGTCGTGATCGGGCGGTACGACTTCTTCCTGCAGGCGGCCGTGGAGATGTCGGACCGGATCGAGCCCGCGCACCTCCGCGTGCTCCCGCACGCGAGCCACATGGTGGTCTTCGAGCAGACGCCGGAGTTCCTCAAGACGATCCGCGAATTCCTCGAGGACGTCACGGGCGGCTGAGCCCCCGGCCCCCTCCCGAAGGTTGAAATCGCCCCGTCGCGATGTCGGGGCGGCGAGGGCGCCCATGAAGTGCGAACACTGCGGAGCCGAGGTCAAGGACGGGGCGAAGTTCTGCAACGCGTGCGGCAAAGAGGTGGGCCTGGGGCACCGGGCCGCCGGCGAGACCGAGCACCTGGCGAAGGAGACCGGCAAGGTGGCCGGCAAGATCGGCCATGGGCTCGTGGGCGGGGCCAAGGGCCTCGTCTCCGGCGCGAAGAAGGGGTACCAGGGCTCCGGGAGCGGCCAGAGTTCGGAGTCCGGGTCCCAGTCGGGTTCGGGCTCGACGACCGAACCAGCCGCGGAGTCCGAAACGAAGAGCGCGTAGGGCGCGCTCAGCGCTTGCGGGCGGAGTCGCGCTTCGCCGCCCAGGCGCGGTTCCGCTCCGCGAGCCACTCGAAGTTCTCGGCGAAGCCGGGCCCGGCGAGCCGGCGCTCCCGCTCGATCGTCGGCTTCAGGAAGTCCCACGCGGCGCGGGTCATCCACCGGTCGTGGACGAGCTCCTCGTTGAGCAGGTCGTGCTTCACCAGCGCGCCGACCGTCTCGAACAGCTCGACGAACGACTGCACGTAGGCGAACTCCTCGGCGTCCCGGGGGATCGGGTGGATCCCGTGGCCCTCGAGCCCCAGGTGGTTGCGGCGGAACCAGTCGAGCGCCCGGCGGGTCTCTTCGGTCGCCGCGAGGTCGTTGATGCGGAGCAGGAGGTCGGCGTCCTCCCAGGTCGGCTTCTTCGGCATGGCGGCCGCCGGTCCAGTCCCGCCCCGCTTAGGAGCTTTTCCTCACGGCGGCGTCCAGGTCCAGCCCTGGACCGAGTCGAGCGGCTCGAATCCGATCCGCTCCAGGATCGGCCGGCTCGTCGGCGCGGCATCGACGGTCGCGAACTCCGCGCCCCGGCTCCGGGCGAAGTCCAGCCGGACCTCGACGAGGGCCCGGTAGATGCCTCGATGACGGTACGCGGCCACGATCCCGCCGCCCCACAGACCGGCGAACGCGCCTCCGTCCGGCACCTCCACCCGCGCCGCTCCCACCGGCCGCCCGTCGGCATACGCCACGAAGAGTGCCCAGCTGGGCTCGGCGAGCCGGCCGGCGAGCTCCTGGAGCCGCGGCTCGTCCGTGAGCCCGAACGCCTCCCGCGTCGCCGCGACCGCATCGCCGAACTCCGCGTCCGAGCTGACCCGGCGGAGCTCGACGTCCGCGGGCAGCGGACCCGGTGCCGACCGCTCTCGGAGCGATCGAACGACGAGCGTCTCCGGCGGCTCCGCCGCGAAACCGGCCGCAGCCAGGCGACCAGCCAGGTCGGGTGGCGGGTCGTGCGCGTACACCTTCCACTCGACCGGGCCGCCGGCGGAGGCGTAGCGCGCCTGCTGGGCCGCGATCGCCGCGTCCGCCGTGGCGGTTGTGAGGGAGGAGTAGAGGATGCAGTTCGTGCGGCCCACGGAGCGGACGACGTACGGGTCGTGCTCGATGACCGAACCGGGTTCCGACGCCGGCCGGGCCCGGACCTCCCGGTCGAAGCGGGCCCGCACCGCGACGCGATCCATCCGAGTCCTGCCCGTCGGGCCCACCGCGCTCCGGGATTTCGTAGTTGGGGCGCCCGAAAGGCCGATGGGTCCGGGTCGTTCTGGGGCGACGTGGCCGACGCCGGCGCCGCCGCCTTGATCGACCTGGAGGGCCCGGATCGCGAGCGGGCGGTCCCCCTCCTGATCGAGTCGTTCGAAGGCATCTACCGCTGGCACGCGAAGCGGACGCTCCGCTCGATCTCCCGCGTTCGAGGCGTGGAGCGCGACGACCGGCTCCTCGGGATCTCGATGCTGGAGCGGCTCGTGCCGGAGGTCGGGTACGTCTACTACCTC
>JASHYV010000139.1 GCA_030064695.1 Thermoplasmata archaeon | reverse complement strand
TCTCGCTGCGCGACTTCCTGCGCGGCCGCTACGGCTCCGTCGAGTCGCTGAACGGGGCCTGGGGCCTCGTGCCGAAGCAAAAGCCCGCGCCGTTCACGAACTGGGACGATCTCCCCCGCTCCCCCGGAAATTTCGCCTGGGCGCGACGTCCGGCAGCGCGCAAGGACATCGAGGACTGGCGCTCGGCCGGCCGTCCGTCCGACTCGTCCGACCGCGGCGGTCTCGGTGCGATCGCGAAGCTCGTCCGGTCGACGCGGCAACCGCTCGTCCTGATCGTGAACGACGATCGCGTCCTCTCGCGCTACTCGCCGCTCTTCCGGAACGGCGTCGAGCGGGTCCGGTTCTTTCCCCTCACCGATCGCGAGATCGGGGGCCAGATCGGGGCCCTCGCCCGTCGGGAGCGGATCCTGCTGGCCCCCGGCGCGCTCGAGGCGATCGTGACCCGGAGCCGCGGGGACCTGCGGGCGGCCGTCAACGACCTCGAGGCGATCGCGCCGCTCCCGGCGACCCCCGTCCAGTTGGACGTCCTCGGGCTCCGCGACACGACCGCCGACCTTGAGGCGATCACCGAGGAGGCGCTGACCGAGGCCCGGCTCTTCCGATCGATCGAGATCCAGGCCCGGCTCGATGCGCCGCCCGACGACCTATTGCCGTGGATCGAGGAGAACGTCCCGCGATACGCGCCCGACGCGGCGCACCGGGCCGCCGCGTTCGAGCACGTGGCGATCGCCGAGCGCCTGCTCGGTCGGGCGCGACGCTACCGCGTCTGGGGACTGTGGAGCTACGCCAACGAGGTGATGACCGGGGGCGTGGGGATCGCGATCCGCGACGCCCCGGGCCCGTCGCCCGGTGCCGCGTTCTTCCCGTCGTTCCTGGGCGCGATGGGGCAGAGCCGCGCGACGCGCGCGGTCCGCGACTCGATCGCGTCGAAGGCCGGGGGTCGTCTCCATCTCTCGCGGGCGAAGGCGCGAGGGTCGGTCGTCCCGCTCCTCGAGAGCCTGTTCAGCGGACGGGCGGATCCGGCGAGCATCGCGCGGCGGGTACGCCTCGCCCCCCGGATCGCGCGCGAGCTGGGACTGACGGCCGAGGAGGTGGGCTATCTCGCGCACGCCGGCCCGGACTCCCCGACGGTGAGCCGACTCCTCGGGGCCCCGGAGGACGAGCCGTCGCCGAGTGAGCCCGCCCCCGATCCGGCCCCGGAATCGGCTCCTGATGCCCCGCCGGCGAAGGCCGGACCGGTGCAGCGCCGCCTCTCGGAGTTCGGTACCCGATGATCGGCTCGGGTCCGGAAGGAGGGGCTCGCCCGCTGGCGGTCGTCTCGTGGAGCAGCGGCAAGGACTCCGCGTTCGCCCTCCACGAGGTTCGGCGCGCGGGCGAGCTGGAGGTGGTCGGCCTCCTCACGACGGTGACGGAGACGTACCAGCGCGTCTCGATGCACGGGGTTCGGGAGGCGGTGCTCGAGGCGCAGGCGCGATCGACCGGCCTGCCGCTCCTGAAGGTCTCGATCCCCTCCCCGTGCCCGAACGAGATCTACGAGCAGGCGATGGGCCGCGCCGTGGATCAGATGCGCGCGATGGGCGTGACCCGCATGGTGTTCGGGGACCTGTTCCTCGAGGACATCCGGGCCTACCGGGAAGAACGACTGCGCGGGACCGGCATCTCGCCGGTCTTTCCGCTGTGGGGTCGGCCCACGCCCGAGCTCGCGCGCGAGATGATCGACTCCGGGCTCGATGCTCGGATCGTCGCGCTCGACCCCCGGAAGATGCCGCGCGAGTTCGCCGGCCACCGGTTCGACCGCGAGCTGCTCGAGAGGATGCCCGCAAGCGTGGACCCATGCGGGGAGCGCGGCGAGTTCCACACCTGCGTCGTCGACGGTCCGATGCTCGCGTCACCGATCCCGGTCGTCCCGGGCCCGGTCGTGGAGCGCGACGGGTTCGTGTTCGCGGATCTCGTCCCCGAGGAGCTCAGCCCAGACGGGCGTGCACCGTGACGGGGACGTTCCCCTTGAGCGCGCCCGAGATCGGACAGCCCTGACCGGCGGCCTGGGCCGCCTGGTCGAACTCGGCCGCCGAGAGGCCGGGCACGGTGCCGATGACGTTGAGCTCCATCGACGTGACCTTCCAGCCGTCGCCGACCTTGTCGAACGTCGCGGTCGCGGTCACCTGGATCTTCTGGGGCGGCTTCTGCATCCGTCCGAGACCGGCCGAGAGCGCCATCGAGAAGCACGCGGCGTGGGCGGCGGCGAGGAGCTCCTCCGGGCTCGTCTTCCCGGCGGACGCCTCGGTGCGGGCCGACCACGAGATGCCCATCTCCGGAAGCGCGCCGCTCGTGCCCTTCACGCGGCCGCTGCCGTGGATGAGGTCGTTCTCCCAGACCGCTTCGGCCGTTCGCTTCGCTGCCATCGCCGACGCACGCCCGGGGCGCGATTTAACCTTGAGGCGCCGCGGCGGGGGCACCGACGCGACGCAGCTTTTGTGCGGGCCCGAGGTCCGACCTCCGTGGCGCCCGCGCTCGACGAGCTGCCCCGCTATCTCGTCCTGAATCCGTCGTCGACGGTGCGGATCGAGCTGGCGCTGGCGGCGAGCTCCTGCGAGATCGACATCGAACCCGAGCGGCCGCGTCCCGGACGCTCGTTCATCCTCCTCCTCGGGCCGCCGGGCGGCCCGTTCGTGCAGCGCGTACGGCTCTCCGGGCGGGCCCGGATCTTCTTCGATCCGGAGTCGCCGGGCCGGTACGAGCTCCTCCTCGCGAACCCCGACCGCGAGCCGCTGACGTTGCGTCTCCGCGCGCGCGACGTCGAACGTCCGG
>JASHYV010000138.1 GCA_030064695.1 Thermoplasmata archaeon | reverse complement strand
TTCCGGACCGAGGACCACGGGAAGCACTGGGTTCCGGTCAACCGGGGCGTGGAGTGCCCCTTCCTGCCACCGGGCCAGCGCTTCCCCGAGACCGGCCAGTGCGTCCATCACGTGGCGATCGACGCGGCCAATCCCGACACCTTCTATCGCCAGGACCACGGCGGCATGTACGTCTCGCACGACCGGATGGAGCAGTGGATCCGGATCGGCAAGCCGCTCGGCGACGACTTCGGGTTCTGTGTGGCGTCCGCGAAGGAGGCGCCCGGCAGGGCGTACTTCGTCCGGCTGGACGGCCAGGACCGGGTGACCGAGGGACACTTCCAGGTCCACGAGTGGAACGACAAGTCCCGGACGTGGCGGAAGCTGCTCAAGCCCAGCCAGTTCCCGGGCCACTTCGGGGTGCACCGCGAGGGCATCGCGACCGACGACCTCGATCCGGCCGGCATCTACGTCGGCACGACCACCGGCCAGCTGTTCGTGAGCCCGAACGCGGGGAAGAACTGGATCCTCGTCCCGTTCGCGTTCCCGGGGATCCACTCCGTGAGCGTGGCGAGCCCTTCCGCCGGCTGAGTGCGGTCGCCGACCGGGTCCCTAGGATTTGCGGCGGCGGCGGGCCCGCGCGCGCTCCCGCCGGAACGCGAGCAGCACGGGAACATCGGCCAGGTACGCACCCTCGAGCGTGTCGAGGAACAGGCGCTTCGCCCGCGCCGGGGTCACTTGCTTCGATCGGACGTCGCCGTACACGTTGACCTGGGTCTGGTTCCCGACCGGACGGTAGTGGAGGACGAAGCGGCTGCCGGCGAAGGTGCCCTCGATCTCTTCGATGCAGATGCAGAACGGGGGAAATTCCGTCGTCCGGTTCACGCCCTTGGTCCACGTTCCGTGAAGGAGGCGCTCGAATCGCACCGTCGACGTCGTGCCCTCGGTCTTGAGGAGCCGAAAGTTCCGGACATCGCGGTGCGCCTCGGCGTGCCGCTCGGACGCCAAGTACTCCCAGACGAAGTCGATCGGCGCGGCGATCAGCGTTCCGGTATCCTCGAAATAGACCATGGACGGATTCGGCATCGAGCCCCACACTTTCTACTTACTCTCGCGTCGACGGCACCTCCCACCGACCGCTCGACCCAAAAGATACATGTAATACGTTTGGTATTACATCCAACACATGCCTCGCCTCACGGTCCGGCGGACGGGCAACTCGTTGAGCCTCGCGCTGCCCCGCGGCGTGGTACAGGAGCTGGGCGTGACCGCCGGGGACGAGGTGCTCGCCACGGTACAACGGATTCCCCCGCTGGCCTCTCTCGCGGGACGGCTGCGCGGGCGCCTTACTCCTGAGGAGTTCACGCGGATGAGCAACGAGGGCGAGGATCTTGGCTGACTGCTTTGCCGACAGCTATGGCCTCGTGGCCTTACTTGCCGGGGAGCGTCGCTACGCCCGAATCTTTCAGAGCGAGGACGTGGTCACGTCGGCGATGAACGTCCTGGAGGTGTACGCGACCCTCCTCCGCAAGGTCCCGCCTTCCGAGGCCCGCGCCGTCGCCATCGGGCTGCTCGGCTCCGTGATCGAAGTTCCGACGGAGGTGGCATTCAGTGCGGCTGAATTTCGTCAACGAATGCGCGCGCGTCGGCGGGACTGCTCCTACATCGATGCTTGGGGCTACGCTGCCGCACGGCACTTCTCGATTCCGTTCCTTACCGGGGACTCCGCGTTCGAAGGCATCGACGGCGTGAGGTTCCTCCGCTGAGATCAGCGCCCATCGTCCGGCGTGGCTGTACCTCCACTGGGGCCGAGCGACCCTGTCCCGGCGACAAGGCGGGCGCATCCCGAAGCCGCTCAGGGCGGGACGACCCGATACTCGCTCCGAGTCCTCCCGCCCGGATAGGCGGTGAATCCCCGGAGCTCCAACCGGAGGTCCCTCGGGAGTTGGCCGAAGAGCGGGACCCCCTTCCCGATCAGCACCGGTGCGTGACTGACGGCGATGTCGTCGATCAGACCCTCCCTCAAGAACGATTGGATGGTCACTCCGCCGTCGATGTAGGCGTGCTTCAGTCCACGACTCGCGAGATCGTCGATGACCTCTCGGGGCGTGCGGTGGGAGAATTCGCAACGGGCCCCGGCGGGCACGTCGGCCCCCTTCAAGGTCGTGCTGAGGACGATGACGAGCCGGCCGCCGTACGGCCATTCGTCAAACGCGAGCACCGTCTCGAAGGTCTTCCGACCGATCACGACGACATCGACACTGCGAATGAATTCCTCGTAGGCGTGGTCCTCCGGCTCGTCGGGACCCAGGAAGTCCAGGCTTCCGTCCTCACGCGCGATGAAACCATCGAGGCTCGCTCCGACAAAGACGGAGGTGCGCACCAAGGGGGGAGCGTTCGAGCTCAGATTAGCGTTCGTTCCGGCCCCCGAACTCGACGGGACCCCCCGGGAGCGCGATCGGGCGGTCGCAACTCAACTTACAACCACCTCGCGGGGGCGGACGAGCGACCGGAGGGATAACTAGCGCGACGGACTACCCCCATCGTGAGCGCGCGCAAGAGCGTGGTCGAGGCGTACTTCGACTGCTTCAGTCACCAGGACTGGGCCCGGATGCTCCCGCTCGTCACGGACGATGTCGAACGATGGGAGGTGGGCGAGCCCCATCGCTCGCAGGGGAAGGCGGAGTTCGAGCGCGACATCCGGGCCGGGCCCGACGTGGTCGAGCTCCACGGCGACGTCGCCCGGATGACCGAGGAGGGCGGCGTCGTCGTGGCGGAGGGGACGGTGCGCGTTTCGCTGAAGGACGGGAAGACCATTCGGGTCCAGATCTGCAACGTCTTCGAGTTCGAGGGCGAGAAGATCCGGCGGATCACGTCCTTCGGGGTGGTCGTGTGACGGCGCTCCCATCACGAGGCAGGTAGTCACGCGCCGAAGTACTGCGGACGATCGATGTCCGCGATCAGCCCGGGCTGCTTCGGGGCCCAGTCCAGCAGTTGCCGGGTCCGCGCGCTCGAGGTGGGGGCGTCCATCGCGGCGAAGGCCGCGAGAAAGCCGAGGTGCTCCCGGGCCTCGGCGGGCGTCTTCGAGACGACCGGAACGCTCAGCTGACGGCCGATGACCTCCGCGATCTGCCGGAACGAGACCCCTTCCTCCGCGATCGCGTGAAAGACCGAGCCCGGCTGGCCCCGCTCGATTGCCCCCCGGTACACGCGGGCGGCGTCGAAGCGATGGACCGCGGGCCACCGGTTGAGCCCGTCGCCCACGTAGGCCGAGACCCGCTTCTCTTTCGCGATACGGAAGAGCATGGGCACGAACCCGTGGTCTCCGTCCCCGTGCACGGTGAAGGAGAGCCGCACGACCATGGCGCGCACTCCGCGTCCCGCGAGGGCCCGGGCAGTCGCATCCGAAGCGCGGGGGAAGTCGGGGATGGGCGGATCGTCCTCGACGCCGACGGGTCCAGAGCGGACCACGGCCGCCCCCGCGGTGACCACGAGCGGGCGGTCCGAGCCTCGCAACGCCTCCCCCAACGCCTCGATGGCCCGCCGATCGATCTCGCAGCTCTGTTGGAACTTCGAGAAGTCGTGAACGAACGCCGTGTGGATCACCGCGTCGGACGCGGCCGCGCCCGCCCGTAGGCTCTCGAGGTCCTCGAGACCGCCCCGGTGCACTTCCGCCCCGGCGGCGGCGAGCGCGGCGGCGTTCGCCTCCGAGCGAGCGAGGCCCAGCACCTCGTGCCCGTGGTCGATGAGTTCCCGCACGACCGCCGACCCGACGAATCCCGCTCCCCCCGTGACGAAGACGCGCATATGCGACTCCTCGGGGGAGAACAGCGCGACCCGGGTCTTTACGATGGTAGCGGATATGCTCGCTAGGAACTCAACGTTTAGTAGCCGACGGGGCTCCGGGGAGCATGCGCCGGCTTCGCGTGGAGATGCCGCTCGACGACTTCATTCGCCTCAAGGGAGGCGGAGGCGAGATCTACCGGGCCGTCGAGTCGTTCACGGTCGTTCAGATCCTGCGCGCGGGTCCTCAGGGCGCGGCGTCGATCGTCCAGATCCGTCCCCGCGACCCAGGTATGGAGTTCGAGCAGCTCTCCCGGATCTCGCACGTGGACCTCCAGCTCCTCGATCGCGACGGGGCCACGTTCACGTGCCTCATGAAGGTCCGACCCTCCTCCGCCATCTATCGGCACTTGGGGCTGAAGCGCGACCCCGGCTACATCGTGCCTCCGATGGAGGTCCGCGGGGACCGGGCGTTCCTGACCTTCGCCGGGAGCACCGCCGGGGTCAATCAGTTCCTTTTGGCGCTCCGACGGCACGGCCTTCGGTACCGGGTCGTGTCGATCTCGGACTATCGCCTATCGCCGAACTCCCCGCTGAACGCCCTCACCGAGAAACAGCGACGGGTAGTGAGCACGGCGTACCAGCGGGGCTACTACGATCGCCCGCGTCGAGTCAGTTCCCAGACGCTCGCTCGGGCGCTTGGACTCTCGAGTTCAACGCTCGTGAACCATCGTCTAAAGGCCGAACGCCGACTCCTATCGGAGATCCTAGGCCACGAGTCGCCCCACCTCGCGGCGTAGTGTCCGGATCCACGTCTCAGTCTGCTCGCAGCTTGGGGGGTTCCGCTTTGGAGGAGCCGAGCGGGGCCGCACGGCCCAGGCCCCTCTTGCTCGGAGACCGATTCGGGCCGGTCGGTGTGGTGGGAGCGGGGCGTCGAGCGAGCGGGACGGGCTCTACGGGGACTTGGGTTCCCGTCGGGTCCGAAGGTCTTGGTTCAACTTCTCGAGCGTCTGATCGACCATGGCCTGCTCCTCCCTGGACGGGTGGGAGGCAATCTTGGGGCTGCGGTACTCCTGAGATTTCTTGGGG
>JASHYV010000137.1 GCA_030064695.1 Thermoplasmata archaeon | reverse complement strand
CGGGCGGACGTGCGCCGGATTGGCTCGCAGCTCGGCGTGCCGGCCGGGTTCTACGAACCGCTGGCCCGCGTCTGCTGGAGGGAGACGACGCCCGGACTCCCGCCCATCGACCTCTCCGAGGCGCAGGGGTTCCAGACGACGGAGCTGCCCGAGACGTTCACCGGGACCCGCGAGCTGCCGGAGCTCGCCGAGCTGTCCCCCGAGGGAGAGCCGCTCCCGCCCGAGCCCCCGAAGGACGGCTCGTCGCCGCCGTGAACGAGGGCCGGAGTGGACTGGTCGGGATTTGAACCCGAGGCCTCCGGTTTGCAAAACCGGCGATCTTCCGGACTGATCTACCAGCCCATCCCGGTCCCGAGGGGACGCTCCGGGGTGTTATCCTTTCGGGACCGAGGAGGGCGCCACCGCCTCCCAGACGCGATCGAGCTTCGGCACCGTGGGACGGCGCCGGATCTCGCCGGGGTCGACCCACTCGGCCCGCGTGTGCTCCCAGTCGAGCTTCACGTCCGTCCGGTCCACCCGGAAGCGGAACGAATGGACCACGAAGACGCGGGAGCCGTCGCGGGCGAGCACCGGGGCGCCGGACGCGGCGACCCGAAGCTCGGAGCGCCGGTAGCCGGTCTCCTCCTCAACCTCGGTGAACGCCTGGTCGATCGGCGACGGCGACTCGAGGAAGCCCGAGACCCCGGCCCAGAAGCCGCGGAAGCTGCCCACGCGATCGGACCGCTGGAGGAGCAGGATCGCGCCGTCGTGCCGTTCGAGGAAGACGGTGACCACGCCGACCTCTTCGACGCCGACGATCTCCAGCGTGCCGGCGTCGCCGTCGACCTGGACGGTCTCTCCCTCCCGCAGCAGGTCGGCGTCGAGCCGGGCGAGGACCGGGTACCCGACCGCCGGGGTCGGAGCGTCCGGGGTCCCCTGCAGCAGCACCGCGCAGGTGGAGCCCGGGACCGGCGCATCCGGCGGCCACCAGAGCGCGGAGAGGCTCAGCACGTCCCGCTGCCCCGGGCGACCGGAGGCCCAGGCGAGCGGATCGTCGACGAGGTGGACCTCGCCCGAGGCCTGCCCGGGGCGCAGCGGGAGCGCCGGCAGCGGCACGGCGGACCGAGCCCGGCGGGGTATTCGACATCTCGCCCGGTCCCGGCCCGCGGCACCGTCTTGTATCCGGCCCCGGTCGGCACGGCGTGAAACTCAGCGCCTTCACCGTGGTCGACGAGTACCCGCCGGGCCCCGGCGAGACGCCCGAGCGGGCGCGCGAGGTGGTGCGCCTCGCGGAGACCGGGGAGGCGGCCGGTCTTTCCGCGCTCTGGGTCGCGGAGCACCACTTCCAGCGCGCCGGGGTCTGCCCGGCGCCGCCCGTGCTCCTGGCCGCCTGTGGCGCGCGCACGCGCCGGCTCCGGCTGGGGGTCCTCGTGAGCGTCCTCCCGTTCCACCGTCCGGTCGAGCTCGCCGAACAGTATGCGCTCCTCGACCGGCTCCTCGAGGGCCGCCTCAATCTCGGTGTCGGGAGCGGATACATCCCCAGCGAGTTCGAGGGGTTCGGCATCGATCCGGGCTCGAAGCGGGAGCGATTCGAGTCCGCGCTCGAGACGATGCTCCGGGCGTTCGCGGGCGAAGAGGTGCAGGTCGACCCGCCGGGTTCGACGCCCGTGCGGATCAATGTGCTCCCGGTCCAGCGTCCGCACCCGCCGCTGTGGGTCGCCGTGCAGCGGCGGGAGGCGATCCCGTTCGTGGCGCGGCAGGACCGTTCGATCGCCCTCGTTCCCTACGCGACCGTCGAGTCGCCGGAGGAACTGGCGTCGGAGATCCGCGAGTATCGGGCGGCGCTGCCGGAGGGTCGGAAGGGCGAGGTCGCGGTCGCGCTCCATCTCTACGCCGGGCCGCACCCGGAACGGGCGCGGGTCGCCCTCCAGCGATATCTCGATAGCCGGCTCGCGACGCAGAGCGCGTTCTACCGGGCCAAGGTGGACCGCGACCCGAAGCATGCCCGGGCGGAGGCGATCGAGGCGGCCGGGCTGGCCCTCATCGGCCGGCCCGCCGAGGTCGCGGAGCGCCTGCGCGCCTTCGCCGCTCGGGGCGTCGACGAGGTGCTCGGGATCTTCGACTTCGGCGGACTCTCCCCCGACGACGTGGAGGCGTCCGTTCGATCGCTGGCGGGCGCGATGGGCGGCGCGCTCCGCGACCCGCCCGAACGCACATAACGGGCCAGGGCGTGGCCGGCCCGAGGGAACCCATGGCCGAGATCCTGCCCGGCGTGCACCTGGTGGAAGGCGTCGATCCGTCGCCCGACTTCACGACCCACGTCTACCTCGTCAAGGACAAGGGCGAACAGTGGACCCTGATCGACTCGGGACTTCCCGGGTCCGACGAGGCGATCGAGGCCTATCTGCGCAAGCACAAGATCGACCCGCACTCGGTGAGCAAGGTGCTGATCACCCACCTCCACCGCGACCACGTCGGCGCGCTGAAGGCGGTCCTCCGCCGGACGAGGGCGCGGTCGTTCGCGCACTGGCTCGAGGCCGCGTTCATCGCCTGCGACCCGCCCTACGAAGGGCCGGGCACCCCACCGGCCGAGCCGATCGCGATCGACGAGACGTTCAAGGACGGCGACACGCTCGACGTCGCTGGCGGCCTCATCGCCTATCACACTCCGGGCCACACCCCCGGACACACGTCCTATTACCACCCGGAGCGGAAGCTGCTCTTCTCGGGCGATCTGTTCTTCGTTGAGGGGACGACGGCCTCGCTCACCCCGCCGGACTTCACGCTGCACACCGGGACCGCCCAGGTCTCGGCTCGACGGATGGCGCAGCTCTCGGTCGACTCGCTGCTCACCTACCACGGTGGCCCGATCTTGAAGGACGGGGGCGCCGCGGTCCGTGCGGTCGGTCTCGCGGACCGGACGAAGTAGCGGCGCGGGCCGGCCGGCCCGGCCGGAGCGGACGATGGGACTGGCCAGATTTGAACTGGCGTCTCGGAGTCCCGAACCCCGAAGGATGGACCAAGCTACCCCACAGTCCCATGGGTCGAGGAGGCCGGTTCGACGAGCGATCCCGGCGCGACGGAACGCATCGGTCTTCCCCCTCGAGCGCGCCGATGTACGCGGGGGGGTACAAGACCGTTCCGCCGCTCGCCCCGCCCCGGCGGAGCCCGCCCACCGACGGGAGGCGGGACCCGCCGGAACTGCGGCCGAACTCCGGCCGCCGGGTGCTAAACCCCGCGCCGGTGTGGTCCGGGTTGACGCCGCCTGTTCCACGATAGAAAGATAACCCGGGTTCGAGCCTCTTCGATAGGAGGTGCGACGTGGACCCCCTCCCGGGCTGGCTCCGGCCCGCCGCGTGACGACCGAACAGACCCTCGTGGCGGCCGCGATCGTGAGCGCGGTCGCCACCGTCGGGTACCTGTACGTGGCGTTCCGCCTCTATCAGCGCCCCGTCTCCCCCGCCGCCCGTCTCGCCAGTCTCCAGTTCTCACTCTGGTGGGGCGGCCTCGGCGTGTCGGCGGCCGTCACCGTGGTCGAGCTGATCCTCTACCTCGGAGGTGGGCTGAACCTCGACCTCGCGGTCGCGTTCTCCCTCTTCGTCGTTCTCCTCGACGTCGTATTCCTCTGGGGGCTCACCGGTTACCTCATCTACCTCTACACCGGCCGCTACCACCTCGTGCCGTTGTCCGCGTTCTACGCGGGCTTCTACTTCGCCGCGCTCTACTGGGAGATCCTGGGCCATCCGTACGCCCTGGTCGTCCAGGCGGGCGCGCTGACGCTGCTCACGCAGACGGTGCACGCCCCGGCGCTCGAGGCGTTCGTCCTGCTCGCGCTCCTCGTGCCGGAGATCGTGAGCGCGATCCTGTTCCTCTCCCTCGTGCGCCGGTCCCGCGACCCGTTCCAGCGGTACCGGATCCTGATGGTGGGATCGAGCATCCTCCTCTGGTTCGGGATCCTCGCCTTCGTCCCGTCCACGACGGTCGGCTGGACCCTCGCGAAAGGCGTCCTCGAGGTCCTCCCGGCGCTGATGTGCCTGCTCGCCTACTTCCCGCCCGTGGGCCTCCGCCGGAGGTTCGCCGAGCAGCGCCAAGCGCTCGGGCCGGAGGCGCCGCAGCCGGTCGCGCGGGGGGCCGCGGAGCCGTAGGGAGGGCACCATGCGTCGGCCAACGCGATGGGAATGGGTCGCGCTGATCGCCTGGGTGTTCGCGTTCGCCGCCTCGGTGATCCTGATCTACCACCTCACGACGGCCAAGTACGTCAACCCCCTCACGAACTCCGGTCGCCTCGACCAGCTCCTCGGCGCCTCGCTCGCGGTGATGAGCACCGGGGTGTTCACGCTCCTCCTGCTGCGGACCGACCAGCCGTTCCTCCGTGCGGAGAGCCCGAGCCACGTGCTGCTCCAGCTGCCGCTCGCGACGCTCCTGCTGGTCGACGACACCGGCGTGGTCCGATACGCGAACGCCGCGATCGAGCCGCTGCTGGGGTTCTCGCCCCGCGAGATCGTCGGGTTCCCGTTCGCCGACCTGTTCACGCCCGACGCGCGCCCGGCGGTCACCCGGCTCCTCTCCCAGCAGCGGGCCGGGGATCCTCCCGCCTTCGCGGAGGTCGCCGGTTCCCGGAAGGACGGCACCGGGATCCCGCTGCAGATCGTGGCGCAGTCGGCCCGGTGGTCCGGCCAGCCGGTGGTCGGCATCCTGCTGCAGGACCTCGAGGAGCGCGAGAAGCTGGTCACCGCGCTGGTCGCCCGCGGCGCCGAGCTCGCCCGATCGAACCGCGATCTCGAGCAGTTCACCTACATCGCGTCCCACGACCTCCAGGAGCCGCTCCGGATGGTCGGCAGCTACACGCAGCTGCTCCAGCGCCGGTACTCGGACAAGCTGGACGGGGACGCGAAGGAGTTCCTGGGCTACGCCCAGGAGGGTGCGACCCGGATGCGGGAGCTCATCGACGACCTCCTCGCCTATTCGCGGGTCGGCACCCGGGCCGGGGCGTTCCAGATGGTCGACCTGAACGCGCTGCTGGACCGGGTGCTCGCGAACCTCCGCACCGCGATCGAGGACTCGCACGGCGAGGTCACGCACGGGCCGCTCCCCGAGGTAGAGGGGGACCCGACCCAGCTCGCCCAGGTCTTCCAGAACCTGATCGGGAACGGGCTCAAGTTCCACGGCGTCAACCCGCCTCACGTCCGCGTTACCGCGGAGCGGCAGGGCGCCGACTGGCGCTTCTCGGTGAAGGACGATGGGATCGGGATCGCGCCCGAGTACCAGGACCGGATCTTCGTGATCTTCCAGCGGCTCCACACCCGAGAGGAGTACCCGGGTACCGGCATCGGCCTCGCGGTCGTCCGAAAGGTCGTCGAGCGGCATGGGGGCCGGATCTGGGTCGAGAGCTCGGGACGCCCCGGCGAGGGCACCACCTTCTTCTTCACGATCCCCCGCGAGCGCGCGCGCACGGTCCTCCCCCGCGGCGCCCCCGAGCCGGCCGCCCCTCCCTCGCCGATGGCCGGGCGTGCCACGACGCTGATCGAGGAGCGCCTCAAGGAGCTCGTGTAACCGCCCGGGCCCCGTTCCCCCGTCGCGACCGGCCGCCGAAAGGTTTTACGGGGGGCCACGACCTTACCGAGGATGCCGATGCCCGCCCCTCCCGAGCACGCCCGGTTCGTCCAGATCCTGATGGCCGAGGACAACCCGGCCGACGCCCGCCTCGTCCAGGAGGCGATGAAGGAGGCCAAGATCCTGAACGATCTGCACGTCGTCCCCGACGGGGTGGAGGCGATGGCGTTCCTCCGGCGCGAGGGCCGGTACTCGGAGGCGCCCCGGCCGAACCTCATCTTCCTGGACCTCAACATGCCTCGGAAGGACGGGCGCGAGGTGCTTTCCGAGATCAAGGACGACGAGGACCTGCGGCGGATCCCGGTCGTCGTGATGACCTCCTCGAAGGCCGAGGAGGACATCGCCCGGGCCTACAACGAGCACGCGAACTGCTACGTGCGGAAGCCAATCGACTTCGACCAGTTCCACGCGGTCGTGAAGGCGATCGCCTCGTTCTGGTTCACCACGGTCGAGCTGCCGGGCTGAGCCGCGCGGCCGCCGCGGCGGGGACGCGATGCCGGACCTCCTCCGCACGGTGCTCGTCGTCGACGACAATCCGGGGGACGCGCGGCTCGTCGACCTCACCCTCTCCCAGGACGCCCCGGGCCGGTACCAGGTCGAGCGGGCGGGCCGGATCGCGGACGCGCTGCCGCGCCTGAAGGAGAACGTCGTGGCGGTCCTCCTGGACTTGGGGCTTCCCGACAGCAAGGGCACGGAGGGGCTCGCCCGGATCCGGGCCCAGGCGCCCCGGGTCGCCGTGTTCGTGCTCAGCGGACGGGAGGACCCGGAGACGGCCCGGGCCGCCTACGAGGCCGGGGCCCAGGAGTACCAGGTGAAGGGGCTCTTCCCCCCCGGCGAGCTCGACCGGCGGATCCGGGTGGCGGTCGCCGCCCAGCGCCTGGAGGAGCAGATCCGGGGCGGGGCGTCGCCCGACCCGGCCGACCTCTCGGACCTCGACGCGGCGCAGGAAGGGGCCGCCGTCGTCGGACCGCGGGGCGCGACGGCCGTCAACGAGCGGTTCGCGGAGCTCGCCGGGAGCCCGACGGACGCGAAGGACCCGGTCACGGGCTGGCTCGCGCTCCTCCGCCGCGAGCTCGACGACGCGCACACGACGCTCCACGGCTGGACCACGCGCCCGGGCGCCGACGGGGCGCCCGTCGCGCTCGAGTATCTCATCCGTCGCGTGCGCGCCCCCGGTTCCGAGGGCGTGCTCGTGCGGCTCCACGCGCGGGGCACCGGAGCCCCCGGGCCGGCCCGGGACGGGGACGCCGGCAACTACCGGTCCGGTGCGCTGGACGACGCGATCCTGACCCAGCTCTCGGACCTCGGAGGCGGCGACCCGGAGTTCCTCCCCGAGCTGATGGCGACCTTCTTCCGCGAGTCCGCCGAGCTCGTCCACCGGCTCTCCGGGGCGGCGGAGCGGGGCGACGGGCCCGCGATGGCTGCCGCGGCCCACACGCTCAAGTCGGCGGCGGCCCAGGTCGGCGCGCTCCACCTGAGCCGCCTCGCCGCCGAGCTGGAGCGGCGAGCCACCGCCGGGGAGGTCGAGCCGGGCCGGGTCCTCGTCGGGAAGATCGGCCGGGAGCTGGGCCGGATCGAGGAGGACCCCCGGGCCCAGCGACGCCGGGCCGGTCGGTAGCGGCTCAGCGCTTCGCGGGCGAGTCGGCGTCCTCGTCGCGGATCTGGCGCAGCACGTCGCGGATCTGCGGCAGGTGGACCGGCTTCTGGAGGACCTGGTAGGCGCCCGCGCGGATGAGATCGCGGACGCGCGGGTCGTCCGGCGGGTTGCCGGTGCAGACCACGATCCGGGTCGTCGGGTTCCGCGAAAGCATGTGGCGGGCCACGTCGTTGCCGCTCTCGGGCTTCGTCGTCGCCGCGTGGAGGAGGTCCAGGTAGGCGCCGCTGTTCGAGTCCGATCCGGTCAGGCTCACGTCGAGGAAGACGACGTCCGGCTTCAGCTTGTCGAAGACCGCGATGGCATGCTCGGCCGAGTCGGCCTCGGCGATCCGCGCGTCCGGGACGCCCTCCTTCCGGAGCGCCTGCGTGAACAGCTGGCGCACGGTGGGAGAGTCGTCCACGATGAGGTAGTGGAGGTCGCTCATAGCGCCGGCAGCCCGGAAGCGGCCGTGAAGAAACACCAGCGCCGGAAGGGTTAAGGGTTTTGCCGAGGGGAAAACCCGCCGTCGGGGGGTTCGACGGGCGAAATCCGAGGGTCCCCGGAGGGGCGGACTACACCACCCGCAGCAGCCCGTACGGGGAGCCGTCGTGGCCCTCCGTGAGCAGGAACATCGGGGTCCAGGGGTCGGAGCCGTAGGCCAGGACCCGGCCCTGCCGCTGGCGCAGGTGCAGGCGCAACGCGGCCGTCGGGCGGAGCGGGTCGAACAGTGGCGAGTCGGAGGAGCCGATCGCGATCGCGTGGAGGGCGGCGCCCCGCACCGCCGCCTGGATCTGCCCCGGGAGGCGGACGGCGAGCTCCGCGCCGACGGGAAGTCCCCGCGCCCCGGCGATCGCGACCAGGCCCTGGAGGAAGACGACGAAGAGTCCGGGCGAGTCCGGCGAGGAGCCGGTCCTCAAGAATTCCTCGAGGTTCATGCCGGCCGCGCCGGGCCCGGTGGACGGGGCGCCGGGGCGGACCACGGTCGACTCGAACGCCGACCGCTGCTCGTTCGGTCCGGCGGGAGGCAACAGGAAGCGCACGTGCTCCTCGAACCGCCGCCGGTCGACGGAGCCGTGGAGCGAGTCCCACACGTCCTCGGGCAGGGTGCTCGCGTCGGGCACGAAGATCACCCGTCCGTTCCGCTCGAGGGTGTGCGCGACGATCGGCGCCAGCAGCAGGTAGGGCACCTGGTTCGGGACGTCCTTCTCGAGCTCGATCAGCGTCGACTTGCCGAGCGGCAGGCGACCGAAGCTCTCGGCGAAGGACCGGGCCCCGGGCCAAAGGTGGCTCGGCATGGCGTCCGGCGCGCGATCGAACCCGCCGCCCTGCATCTGCTGGTACGAACGGACCGGTGTGATGCACTCGAACCGGGCGCCCTCGAGCGAGAATGGATAGTGGGCCGTCTCGATCCGGACGCCGCGGAGCTTGTAGAGCGTGAGCCAGCGCTCGAGGCGCCCGTCCGCGACCTCCCGGCCGGTGACGGCGACGCCGTTGACGAGGTAGTCGAGCTGGGTCTGCTCCTCCCGCTCGAGCACGAACACGAGGTGCGTCCGCCCGCTCCCCATCCGTCGCAGGAGCGCGCGCTCGATCTCGCCGCGTGTCGGGAGGTCCCCTCCCGCGGGACCCGGCCGGTCGCCGAGGTACGACTCCACGAGCGCGTCCCAGGAGTCGATGACCACGAGCGACGGCTTTGCCGGGTCGAGGCGGCTCCAGGCGTCCTGCAGCGGCGTCGGGAGCCACATGAACTCCGCGAGCTCGCGGGCGGCGGGCGACGAATCCTCGAGGAGCCGTGCCGAGTGGTGCGTGAGCACCTCGGTGGCGTGGCCCAGGCCCGCATCGGGGCCGGTGTTGTCGAGCATCTCGATCCGGTGGTTCTTCCCGTTCTCGAGCCAGGGGAAGGAGAGGCGGACGTCGTCGCCGGACACTCGGTTGGTGACGAAGTACCGGGCGCCCGAGTACGCCTGCAGGAGGGCGAGCGAGAGGCTCGTCTTTCCGGACCCAGGGGGGCCCCGGATCAGCAGCGATTGCGCACCCGGAAGCTGGAGGAAGTCCTGGAGCTCGCGAGGGATCGTTCGGGCGGTCCCCATCCCGGGTGTGTAGCCACCGGGGCGGTTAATGATGTTTCCCTCGCCCGCACGTCGGGAAATGTGCCGGACCGGTGGGCCGGAATGCCGTTCGGACGTGCCGTCTCGGGCCGCCCGTTTCACCACCTCCCCCGATGAGTATACTCGGTCCGAGTGCTGGCTCCCGTCGTGCGCGGGCCGTCCGATCCCCCCATCCCGGGCCTCGCCCCGGTGGACGCACTCTCCTGGAGCATCCCGGGCCTCAAGGAGGACCCGACGATGTGCCTGCGCTGCCGCTCCGCCCAACTGCTCTGCGGCAAGCCGATCTGCCCCATCCTGCTCAAGTACCGCGCCTTCGAGCGCACGCTGCCGATGGTGGGAGGGACCACCCTCGACGGATCCTCTCCGCCCGGCGTCTTCGTGGGCCGCTTCGGGTGGCCGAGCGTCTCGGTCGGTCCGCTGCTGAGCCCCGAGCACGGCTCCACGGAGCTCTACGACACTCCGGAGGACTGGGTGGGCCGATCCGTCGCGGAGGTGGTGGGGTTCCGGACCGGGCTCGTACGGGGCACGCAGCGGCTCCGGGTGACGGACGCGGAGCGGCCCATCCCGCTGCTCCAAGACCTGCAGCTGCTCGGCATCGCGGCCGGGTCGGTCGAGAGCGAGGCGACGTTCCGCCGGCCCCCGCGGGGCCACCTCGCGCTCTCCGACGCCACCCCTCCGTTCGGCCCCACGGCGCCGATCGAGCGGATGACGCTCGAGGTGCGGCGGGTCGATCCGCATCTGGACCGCTTGACCTCCGACACCGACGCCAACGCCCGGGTCGCGGTGGGAGAATTGTACGCGCGCGGGGTCCGGGTGAGCCGCATCCAGCGGGCCTTCAGCGTCGGCACCCTCGGACGCCGGGGTCGGCGACGGCTCGTGCCCACGCGCTGGAGCATCACCGCGGTCGACGATCTGCTCTCGAAGGCGAACCTGGAGCGGGTGCGGCTCCTTCCCGAGCTCTCGGAGATCCTCGCCTACTCCTATACGGCGCTCGACAACCGCTGGTTGATCGTCCTGCTGCCGGGCGCCTACCGCTATGAGTCGATCGAGGCCTGGTATCCGAACACCCTCTGGAATCCCAACCCCGGCGAGATCGTGATGATCGGCGACCACGAGGGCCACCAGGGCCGCACCACCTACGCGTCGATCGGGGGCTGCTACTACGCGGCCCGCCTCGCGACCAGCGAGGCCCTCCTGTCCGGGCAGCGCCAGGCCGGGGTCGTGGTGCTCCGCGAGGTGCATCCCGGGGAGATTCTCCCGCTCGGCGTTTGGAATGTCCGGGAGCACGTTCGGGCGGCCCTCCGGCGGACCCCGGAGCGGTTCGCGACCCTGGGCGATCTCGCGGCCCGGATCCGGAGCGCCTTCGCGATCCCGCTCGAGCGATGGCTCCGGTCGAGCGCCGTGCTGCACGACGCGCGCACCCAGCGTCGGCTCGACGACTGGCTGCCGAGGAACGGCGTGCCCGCCGCCGCTAGCTGAACGCCTGGCCGCACCGGCCGCAGAAGGTGTCGCCCGGGTTCCGGGCCGCGCCGCACGCGGGACAGGTGGCCGCCACCCGGGGGCGCCCGCAGCCCCGGCAGAACTGGTCGTTCGGAAGCGCGGGATAGCCGCAGTCCGGGCACCGCTCCGCCGTCTGCATCCGCTCGGCGGCCACGGCCGGATCGTCGATGGCACCGTCCCCGTCGGACGGGTGGGGCGCCGCCCGGGTCGCCGCGGTCGGCGCGAGGGCGCCGACGTCCTCGCCGAGCGCCCGACGGCCCTTGAGCGCGAGCCGGAACGCCTCGGTGAAGTCGCCGCGGTCGAAGGCTGCGCGACCCTGGTCGCGCAGCGCGGAGGCGGAGGTGAGGCGGGCGTCGGACGCCTTGCCGGCGCGGGCGGTGTCGAGCTCCTGGTCGAGCAGGCGGAGCTGGAACTGGGACTCGGCGCGGTTCTGCGGGATCTTGGGGAACGTCGAGCCCGCCGCCGGCGCGGACGCTGGGGCGGCGGCCGGACCGGGGCCGGGGTTCGGGCTAGGATCCGTGCGCAGCGGCGCTGCGTAGGTGGGGGGCATCGTGCCCGAGCGCCGGGCGACGACGAGCGCCTCGTGCGCCGACTGGGCGACCTCGTAGGCCCGGTCGTAGTTGCGGGTGTCGAACGCGCCCTGCGCCTGGGCGATGAGGGCGCGGGCCGAGCCGACGTCGACCCCGGTCCGGGCGACGATCTCGACCTCCCGCCGCGCCATCGCGATCCGGTTGAACGCCCGGTCCTGGGCCAGCTCGGGCTTGGTGGACAGGTCGGCGACGAGCTTGTCCCGCCGGTGGCGCAGGCGGCGGAGCAGGTAGAGGAGCAGGCCCGCGACGATCGCGGCCAGGAAGACGATGAAGACGATCGCGGCGATCTCGGTGCTGGTGAGGGCCATGGCGGGAATCGGCGGGCCGCCCCAGGGGCGGGCCGTCCCCCCGTATCTGGGAGGACCGACTATTTAGAAGGCGGGCCGCGCGCGACGCGCGGCCGCCGGCGCCACGGCCCCGCCTAGAAGACCGTCAGCTTGTCGGTGAGCAGGAGCCGGGGGATGTCCCCGACGCGGTCGAACCAGCCCTGGGCCACCGCCTCGGCCTTGCCCTTCACCTGGGCGAGCTTGACGCCGTCCGCCGGTAGGATCTGGAGGCTCGCGACCTGGGGCTGGTCGACGGGTCGGCCGATCTGGGAGAGGATCCGGACGTGGACCTCCTTGACGTTCCCGCCGGTCTCCTTCACGATGTCGTTCGCGATCAGGTTCCCGAGGAGGTTGTAGATCTTGCCCACGTGGTTCACCGGGTTCTTGCCGGCCGAGGCCTCGAGGCTCATCGGGCGGCAGGGCGTGATCAGCCCGTTCGCCCGGTTGCCGCGGCCGACCGACCCGTCGTCCCCGGCCTCCATCGAGCAGCCGGTGACCGTGAGGTAGTAGCGCCCGAGCTCGGGGTCGTCCGCAGTGTTGACGTCGATCTGGACCTCGCGGCCCGTCACCTTCGCCGCCTGGTCGAGCAGCCGGTCCCGGATCTGGTCGCAGACGTTGCGGTATTCGGTGGGGTCCGCGATCTCGGAGTCGACGAGCGCGGCGGCGACGGTGAGCCGGATCGCGTTGTCGGCCCGGTAGCCCATGACCTTGACGTCCTCGCCGAGCGCCTTCAGTTTCTTCTTGAGCTTGAGGGTCAGGAACTTCTCGCTCTCGAGCACGAGCCGCTCGAGATCGGAGAGCGGGGCGAAGCCGACGCCGAACGATGTGTCGTTCGACAGGACCGACTTCTGCTCGAAGACCCCGCGCAGGTCGACCGAGCCCTGGCCGATGCGGCAGTCGAACTCGACGTCCTTCTCGATGTCGATGTGGGCGCAGACCGAGCCCACGTACTTCTTCGCCGCCTCGATCGCGGTCTCGCGGTACGGCAGCTTCTCGCCGTTGACCTCCGTCGTGGCGCGCCCGACCAGGAGCATGTAGATCGGGCTCGTGACCTTGCCGCCGCCGAACTTCGGTTCCGACGCCCCGCCGACCACCTGCGTCTCGTCGGTGTTGTGGTGCAGGATCCGCCCGAACTCGTCGAGATAGAGCCGGGAGAGCGCGCGGCTCACCGACTCCGAGACCCCGTCGGCGATCGAGTCGGGGTGGCCCAGACCCTTCCGTTCGACGAGCTCGACCTTCTGATCCTCGATGTGGACGGTCCGGAGCGGTTCGACCTGCAGGTTACGGGCCATGTCGGGCACTCGGTCGGCGGAGCCGGGGGTGGGTTTAACGGTTGCGAAGTCCGCGGGAGCTGCGCTGGGCCGGGGTTCCCGTCAGGCGTTGCTGGAGGCGAAAATCGGCTTCGCGAGATGCGGGCCGGCCGCGACGTAGCCGCGGGCGCGGTAGTACTCCCGGGTGCCGACGGCGCTGCGGACGTATATCCGGGAGAAGCCGTCCAACCGGGCCCGAGTCTCGGCCTCCTCCAGCAGCGCGCTCCCGAAGCCGCGGTGCTGGTACTCCGTCGGCTTGCGCCCCGGGAGCCCCACGTCGACCTCGCTGCCGAGCACCTTGAGCTCCCGGACCACGGGGTCGGCGAGCCCGCCCTCGTCCGGGTCGGACGGGAACCGGAGCCGGAGGAAGCCCACGAGCGTGTCGCTCTCGGGATCCTCGAAGGCGAGGAAGACCTCGCGGCCGTGGCCCGCCGCGTACTCCGTGGAGGTGAGCCGGAACGCGTCCGCCGGAGGGCGGGCCCGTCGCCCGGGCTCGCGACACCGAAGGCAGCGACAGGAGCGGCCGTCGGCCGCCAGGCGGGCCAGCGCGAGCTGACGCAGGTTGCTGGCCCGCACGCCGGCGGCGATCAGTCGGGAGGGGATGTCCCGCTGGATCCGATGGATGCGAACCCAGGGCGGGACCTCCCCCTTGATGCGGGCGAGCACGCGGGCGGCGGTCTCCGCGTCGTACGGAGCGTACCGCCCGGCCTTCCATTCGTCGTAGAGCGGAGTCCCCGGCAGGACCAGCGTGGGATAGATCTTGAGAAAGTCCGGGCGATACTCCGACTCGGCCCAGAGCCGCCGAAACTCCTCCACGTCGCGGTCGGGCGTCATCCCGGGCAGACCGAGCATCATGTGGTACCCGACCTTGAGGCCCCGATCGCGCGAGGTCCGGCTCGCCCGGCCCACGTCCGCCGAGGCGTGGGCGCGGCCGACCCGGTCCAGGACCTCGTCGGTCAGGCACTCCACCCCGAGCTCGACGCGCGTCACGCCGGCGTCCAGGAGGAACGGCAGCACGCGGTCGTCGCACCAATCGGGGCGGGTCTCGACCGTGAGCCCGACCACCCGGTGCGCCGCGGTCTCGTTGCGGCGCTGCGCTTCCGCCAGGTCGCCGGACGGCGCGCCGTTGAGTCCGTCGTAGATCCCCTTCAGCGTCGCGGCCTGGTAGGACCGGGGCCGAGCGGGGAACGTCCCCCCCATGACGATCACCTCGACCTTCGAGGTCGGGTGGCCGATCGCCTCGAGGGTCGCGATCCGATGGCGGGCGATCGCCTCGGAGTCGTACTGGAATTGGGCGCCCCGCAGCGCGGACGGCTCCTCGCCGGTGTAGCTCTGGGGGCTCCCGGCGTCGACCCCGCCCGGGCAGTAGGTGCACCGGCCGTGCGGGCAGCGGGCCGGCGCGGTCATCACCGCGACGACGGCGACCCCCGAGAGCGTGCGCGAGGGCTTGCGTCGGACCGCGCCGGCGAAGGCTCGCGCCTCGTCAGGAGGCAGGGTCCGGAGCCAGTCCGCGTTCCCGGGGAGGCCCGGGCCCGGGTGCGCGCGCCGCCAAGCGAGCTTCGCGCGGTGCTGGGACTCGGGCGACGCGGGGTCGGGCTCGCTCAGCGATGGAGCCACGCGCGGCTCTCCCCGGTGAGGACGTACGGGGCGGAGCCGAGCGCGCGCACCGAAGCGGCACCGACCAGGAACATCGCCACCTTGAGTTCGTGGACGAGCATCTCGAGCTCCCGCTTCGTCTCCTCGTAGCCGGTCGAGGCCGCTCGCAACACGCCGCCCGCGGTCCCGGCCGCCGTCGCGCCGAGTGCGATCGCCCGCGCGACGTCGAGCCCCGAGCGGACCCCACCGCTCGCGATCACCGGGAGGCCGAGCGGGGCTACCTCGAGCACCGAGATCGGCGACGGGATCCCCCAGTCCCAGAACGTCTTTCCGACCCGGGCCTCGCGCTCCTTGCCCTGGGCGAGCGCCCGGTAGTACTCGACGGCCGCGAAGGAGGTGCCCCCGGTGCCGCTCACGTCGAACGCCTTCACCTTCCGCGAGCGGAGCGACTCCGCGACCGTTCGGGAGAGCCCGGCGCCGGTCTCCTTCACGAGGACCGGGAACTGCTCGGCGAGGCGCCCGATCTGGTCGAGGCAGCCCTTCGCCCTCCGGTCGCCCTCGGGCTGGACCATCTCCTGGAGGAAGTTGAGGTGCACCGCGAGGACGTCGGCGTGGATGAGGCGCATCGCCGCGCGCACTTCGTCCGGGCCGACCACCGCATCGCCCGGGTGCTGGGCAATGATCTGCGGCGCGCCGATGTTCGCGAACTTGAGCGGGACCGGAAAGTCGGCGACCGTGGCGTAACTCTCCGGGTACTGGCCCTTCAGCACGGCGGCGCGCTCGCTCCCCACGCCCATCGCGACGCCGACCTCCGATGCCGCGCGGGCAAGGTTCCCGTTGATCTTCGCCGCATCCGGGAACCCGCCGGTCATCCCGGTGATGACGATCGGCGCCTTCAGGCGGTGGCCCAGCAGTTCGACCGAGGTGTCGATCTCGTCGAAGTCGATCTCGGGGAGAGCGCGGTGGACCAGTTGGATGTCGTCCCAGTAGCGATACCGCCCCTCGACGTTCTCCCCCAGCACGACCTTCACGTGCTCGGCCTTGCGGTGGGAGAGGTCGAGCCCCGCCTCGTCCGTCGGCTTACCGGGGCTCCGCGTGCGCCCAGCTCCCGTAGACCGATTCCCCCCGGATCGCGCGCGAAAGCTCTCCATCCTTGAGTCCGCTAATAAGAACTGCGTCGGCGTGGGCACGCGCGATCGCTCGCATGGCGGTCGCCTTCCCGCGGATGCCGCCGGTAACATCGGGGGCACCGGGCCGGGGCGAGAGCGCCGCGATCACGGCGTCGGTCACTTCCGGCGCCACGCTCCGGCCGCGCCCCGGCGTCTCCCAGATCCCCGGCACGTCGCTCACGAAGACCACCCGGCGCACGGGGAGCTGACGGGCGAGCTCGAGCGCGATCGTGTCGGCGCTCAGGATCGAGCTGCCCCAGGCCGAGTCCGGGACGACGTCCCCGAACGACACCGGCAGGTGCCCGCCCGCGAGCGCGCCCGAGAGCGGGCTAAGGTCGATCGTCTCGAGCTGGCCCGCCCGGTTCCGGGCGTGAGTCGCCATCGGGACCGAGGCGGGAGAGGCGCCCGCTCGCACGAGCTCTTTGAGGACGAGGAGGTGAAGACGCCGGACCTCGGTCGCCACGATCGCCGCCCCCCGGGCTCGCTCGGTCGCCGAAGCCCCGTAGGTCGGCGCGATCGCGAGGCCGAACCGTCGGGCCCCCGGGTGGCCGAAGGAGCCGGCACCGTGGAGGAGGACGACCGGGGCGTCGGGAACGGCCGCGACCTCCCTCGCCAGGCGGGCGAGGACCTTGGGCCGGGGCTTCTCGACCTCCCGCTTCCGCGTGATCACGCTGCCGCCCCACTTCACGACGACGAGCGAGCGGGCCTCGCCCTGCACCGCCATCGAGGGCCGGACCCCTACGCGTGGTCCAGGCCCGCGCGCGGGCTCAGGAGCATTATCCCGCCGAGGATGGCCGGCACGATCCCGGCGAAGTACAGCCAGTCCTGGGTGATCTGCCAGTACGCGACGAGCCCGAGTCCGATACCGATCATGAGCGACGCGAGCACCACCCAGGCGATCGAGATCGGCACGGGCGTGTGCGCGTCCGACTCGGCGTGCGCTGTGGCGGCCTCCGCCATCGGGGAGCGAGAGACGGGGCCCCTTCAAATGGATTCGGTCGAGCCGGAACGCGCGGTCGACGTCGTCGAACGACGTTCCGGCGCGCGTGACGAAAAATTCGGCGCAAGGTAGATATGGCACGCTCCCCTCCGACCCCCGCCCGAGGCCCGGGTAGGCTTGGAGACGGTGTCACCTGCTCCCGAGGATCGTCCGGCGGACGGACCGGAGCGACCCGAAGATCGCGTAGCCCAGCCCACGGCGGTCGCTCCCGTCGGCGACCACCCTGCCGGCGGGGGTCCGGCCGCCGCGCCGACCCTCGGCGCGTCGTCCCCCCCGCCCGGCGTCCCGCCGACGACCTCGGCCGGCGAGTTCCTGGACTCGATCCTGGCGAACAAGAGCGACCTCTACCGCGGCAGCCGGGAAGTGCTCCGGGACTCCTATGTGCCGAGCCGCCTCCCGCACCGGGAGGAGCAGATCCGGCAGGTCTCGGAAGTGCTCGCCCCCGCGCTCCGGGGCGCGGTCCCCTCGAACCTCCTGATCTACGGAAAGATCGGGACCGGCAAGACCGCCGTGGTCGCCCAAGTCCGCCAGGACATCCAGCGCCGGACCGAGCTCGCGGAGCACATCACCTTCGTTCCGATCAATTGCGGTAACATCGACACCGCCTACTCGCTGCTCCAGAACATCGGCAACACCTTTGCCCGCACCGACTCGGAGCGGATCCCCACCGGCTGGGCGCTCGATCGCGTGCAGGCGGCGATGCGCCGGCTCCTCGACCAGAAGGGCGGCACGATCCTCCTCCTGCTCGACGAGATCGATCGCCTGGTGGCGCGGAGCGGCGACAACGTGCTCTACACGCTGAGCCAGATCAACACCGAGCTCGAGGACGCGCGGCTGGTGCTCGTCGGCATCTCGAACGACTCAAGTTCACGAACCACCTGGACGCCCGGGTCCGGAGCCGGCTCAACGAGGAGAAGATCCTGTTCCCGCCGTACGACGCGGTCCAGCTCCAGGACATCCTGCGCGAGCGGGCCCGGGAGGCGTTCCGGGAGGGGGTCGTCGATCCCGGCGTCGTCGAGCGGTGCGCCGCGTACGCCGCCCTGGAGAACGGGGACGCGCGGCGGGCGCTCGCGCTGCTTCGGCTCGCGGCGGAGATGGCCGAGCGCGACCACGCGAAGCGGATCACCCCCGACCACGTCGTGAAGGCGAAGAACCGGCTCGAGCAGGACATCGTCGTGGAGTGCGTCCGGACGCTGCCCCCGCACTGCAAGGTGCTGCTCTACGCGATCCTCCAGTCCTACGAGCGCCGTCGCAACGGCGTGCTCACGGGCGAGGTGTACGACGGCTACAAGCGGCTCGCCGAGCGGCTCGGGCTGCAGCCGCTCCACGCCCGATCGATCTCGAACTACGTCTCCGAGCTGGAGTCGTTGGGGCTCATCCGGGCGACGATCGTCTCGCGGGGGCGCGGGGGCCGGACCCGGGAGATCATCGTCGACGTGCCAATCTCCGAGACGATGCCGGCGCTCGAGGAGGACCCGCTCCTCGCCCCGGTGGGCCGCCCACGCGCCCGGGGCCAGATGCTGCTCATGAACTTCGACAACCCGAACCGGACCGGCCCGTTCTGAGCGGCCGGACCCCCGGACGCCCGCTCGCCGCGTCGAGCGAAGCCTTATTCCCCGGGACCCACCTCAAAACGTCGCCCATTGGGCCCGTACCGCCATGTTCGATCGATCGAAGACCTCCCGAGCCGCCTCTGCCGTACTGGTCGCCGCGCTGGTCGCGGCCGTGGCCGTCTCGGCCGCGCTCCTGCTCGTCGCCCCCGCCCGGGCGTCGACCGGGGGCCCGGCGTTGACCCCCGCGTCGGGATCGACGGAGCAGTGGGCCTTCGGGGGCTCCGCGTCCGCCTACTACAGCTGCTCCGAAGCCTCCTGTTTCAACGGGACCTCGCCCGGCTACTCCTTCTCGCTCTCGATCCAGTACTACATCGCCTGGGTCGCGATCTACACCCAGACGAACCTCTCCTCGACCCAGACCATGTATGAGGCGCAGGCCGCCCTCAACGCGACGCTCAAGGAGACGGTCTCCGACAACGGCACGACCATCAACGTGGACTTGAGCGGTCGCGACACCGCGGCCGGATTCACGAACGTCTCGAGCGTCGGCTCCGTCAACGTGACGGGCGGCGCGACGCTCGGTCCGACCACCGCACTTGCGATCCTGAACGCGGCCTCGTCCGAGGCGTTCAACTTCTCGGGCACGGCCAGCGAGACCAACTCGACCGGCACGACCTCCATCGGCTTCGATATCGGCGGGAACGAAGCGAGCTCCGTCACGTTCACCGGCGGCTTGGGCCTCGTGCCGCTGAGCCCGGTCCCCGGCGAGACCTGGTCGTCCGAGGCGCCGTTCTCGGCGAGCGGGAGCTGGACCTCGGGTTTCAGCCTCTCCGAGGTCGAGGACGGCCAGTCCTACACCTACGCGGACTGGACCCCCGGCACCGTCTCGCCGTCCGGAACGCTCTGGGTGAACGGCACCGACCTCGGCGCGTACACCCTCTGGGACAACTACACGAGCCCGCCCACCTCCGTCACCGCCCAGCTCATCTACCTCGACTTCAGCAACGGGACCTTCGGCGCCGAGGACGGATGGGTCCTGGTCCCCTCCGGTCTCTTCGCCTTCTCGGGCGACATCGAGGAGGCGGCGGAACTCGGCGGCGGCCCGGCGTTCAGCGCCGCATTGCAGCCCGCCCAGTCCGACTCCAGCACGATCGCGGAGAACGAGGACGCGTACTACCAGTCGGGTCCCGGCTTTGTGGGCGTGACCTCCAGCGCCAGCGGCTCCGACGTGGGCCAGTCCGGAACCCCCACGATCTCCGTGAGCGCGGGTCCGGAGCCGACCAGCGTCGCCGAGCAGCAGTACTCGGGCATCACGGGCAAGACCAGCGCCTCGTCGCCGTCCAGCATTCCCTGGACGTTCGTGATCATCGGCGTCGTCGTCGCGGTCGTTGCGATCGTGGGCGCCATGGGCGCGGTCGCGCGCTCTCGCCGGCGCCGCCCGCCCGCGGCGGTCCCACCGGGCTATGTGCCCCCGATGTACGCAGGCGCCGCCGGACCGACGGGCCCGCAGGGTCCGACCGCCCCCGCCCAGGAAGCTCCGGCGGGATACGCCGCGACCGCGGCCGTCGCGCCCGCCGCGATCACTCCGCCCGCGGGGCCGGTCTGTCCCAGCTGCGGGCAGCCGGGCACCTACGTCGCCCAGTACGGGCGATACTACTGCTACCAGGACAAGGCGTACCTCTGAATCGGGCCGGTTCCCCCGACCCGAGCGGCGCCGCACCGGCTACGCGTCGAGCTCCGGGGCGGCGGCGATCGGCACGGAGTCGAGCGCCCCGGCCCTTCGGCGCGCCCGCTCCCGCTTCAGCTCCCTCAGGTCGTCGGAGAGCTCCCGCATCTCGGCGGTGACGCGCCGGAGCCGCACCCGGGCGATCCGCTCGATCGTGGCGATCTCCCGGTCGAGCGAGGCGTCGGAGCCGCGGAAGCCGCTCATGCGGCCGACTCGGCGTCGATCTGCGCCTTCTGCAGCTTCGCCGAGAAGTCGACGAAGACGGTCTTGATCTCGGTGAACTCCTCGATCGCGACGCTGCCCGCCTCGCGACCCCCGTTCCCCGTGTTCTTGACCCCGCCGAACGGCAGCTGGACCTCGGCCCCGATCGTCGGGGCGTTGATGTACGTGATGCCGGCCTCCAGGTCGTCCACCGCCCGGAACGCCCGGTTCACGTCCTTCGTGTAGATGGACGAGGAGAGCCCGTACGGGACGTCGTTCGCGACCTTCACCGCCTCCGCGTAGTCCCGCACCTTGATCACCGACAGCACCGGACCGAAGATCTCCTCCTTCGAGATCCGGGTGCCGTGCTTCGTCTCGAAGATCGTCGGGGCGATGAAGTGGCCCCGGTCGTAGGCGCCCCCCGAGAGCTTGGTGCCCCCGAGCCGGAGCTTCGCCTCCTTCTGCCCGATCGCAATGTACTCGAGGATCTTCTTCTCCTGGTCCAACGAGGCGACCGGGCCCATCGCGGTCTTCGGGTCCAGCGGGTCCCCGACCGGGAACCGCTTCAGGCGGTCCACCAGCATCCCGAGGAACTGGTCGTAGACCTTCTCGTGGAGGATGAGGCGGCTGGTCGCCGTGCACCGCTGCCCCGACGTCCCGAAGGCGCCGAACAGCACTCCTTCCAAGGCGAGCGGGAGGTCCGCGTCGTCCATGACGATCTGCGGGTTCTTCCCTCCGAGCTCGAGATGGACCATCTTGAGGCCCTGGGCGCCCTGGACATAGACCTCGCGGCCGGTCTCGACTCCTCCCGTGAACGAGATCAGGCGGACCCGGGGGTCCTTGGCGAGCGCCTCGCCGACGACGCCCCCCGACCCCGTGACGAAGTTGAGGACGCCCGCGGGCACCCCCGCCTCCTCGTAGACCTTGACGACCTCGGTCGCGCACCGGGCCGTAGCGGAGGCCGGCTTGAAGACGATGGTGTTGCCGGTGATCAGGGCGGCGGCGATCTTCCAATTCGGGATCGCGGTCGGGAAGTTCCACGGCGTGATGCAGGCGACGACCCCCTTCGGCTGCCGGACCGTGAGGCAGAACTTGTTCCGCAGCTCGGAAGGGACCGTCTCACCGGCGAGGCGTCGACCCTCCCCGGCCATGTACTCGATGAAGTCGATCGACTCCTGAACGTCGCCGAGCCCTTCGGCGATCACCTTGCCCATCTCCTGGGTCACGATGCGGCCGACCTCGGCCTTCCGCGCCTTGAGCACCGCCGCCGCGCGCAGCAGGATCTCGCCCCGCAGCGGCGCCGGCGTCTCCTTCCACGCCGGGAACGCCGCCTGGGCGGCGGAGACCGCCGCGTCGACGTCCTGCGCCGTGCCCGAGACGAACGAACCGACCGTCTCGCCGGTCGCCGGGTTCACCGTCTCGAACCGCTTCGCGTTCTTCGGGGTCGTCCACTTTCCGCCGATGAAGAGTCCGAACTGCTGCGCCATGGAGCTGGGTCCCACGGTGGGACGGGGCGGAGTCCCCCCGAGGGTACATAGGCGTTTGGCCGTCCCCGGGACCCTCGGGCGCATCGGGGCCCTGACGGCAAAGACTTTCGACCGGGCCCCTTCCCCTCCGCCGTGATCGACATCGAGCTCCTCCGCAAGGAGCCGAAGCGGGTGGAGGAGAACCTCGCCCGCCGGCGGAACCCGGAGTACCTCCGGCTCGCGGAGGAGGCTCGGTCCTTCGACGCGGAGTGGCGCGACGCGGTGCGCGAGGCGGACCGACTGCGCGCCCTGCGGAACGGCCTGGGCCGCCGGATTGCCGAGGCCCGGCAGGCGCACGCCGCCACCGCCGAGCTCGAGGCGGAGGCCGGGCGCATCCCCGAGGAGCTCGCGGCCGCGGAGGCGCGCGAGGGGGAGGCCCGAACGGCCCGCGACGCCGCCCTCCGCCGGCTGCCCAACCTGCTCGACGATTCCGTGCCCTACGGAAAGGACGACACCGAGAACGTCGTGGTGGCGACGTGGGGCGAGCCCGCGAAGGGCGGCCCCCACCTCAAGCCCCACGGCGAGCTGCTCGAGGCGCTGGGCCTCGCCGACTTCGAGCGCGGGCGACGCGCGAGCGGCGCCGGCTTCTTCTATCTGAAGGGCGCCGCCGTCGAGCTCGACCTCGCCCTCCAGCGCTTCGCGCTGGACTTCCTCCTCGAGCGGGGCTTCACTCCCGTCGTGCCGCCGTTCCTGCTCCGACGCGCCCCGTACGAGGGCGTGACCGACCTGGCCGACTTCGAGAACGTCATGTACAAGGTGGACGGCGAGGACCTGTACCTCATCGCCACCAGCGAGCACCCGCTCGCGGCGCTCTACCTCGGCGAGATCCTGGACGAGGAGCTCCTTCCGATCAAGCTGGCCGGGCTCAGCATGAACTTCCGCCGGGAGATCGGAGGGCACGGCGTCGACCAGAAGGGGGTCTTTCGGGTCCACCAGTTCGAGAAGGTGGAGCAGTTCGTCTTCTCCCGCCCGGAGGACTCGCCCCGGATCCACGAGGAGCTGCGGGCGAATGCGGAGGAGATCTTCCGGCGGCTCCAGATCCCGTACCGCGTCGTGAACGTCTGCACGGGCGACGTCGGCACCGTGGCCGCGAAGAAGTACGACATCGAGGCCTGGTTCCCGCGCCAGCAGGCGTACCGCGAGGTGGTGAGCTGCTCCAACTGCACGGACTACCAGGCCCGCCGGCTCGGGATCCGGGCCGGCAAGGCCGACAAGCCCGGGAAGACCGTCCCGCACACGCTCAATTCGACCGCGGTCGCCACCTCCCGGGCGATCGCCGTCATCGTCGAGCAGTACCAACAGCCCGATGGGTCGGTGGTCGTCCCGGACGTCCTGCGCCCGTACCTGCGGGGGCGCTCGACGATCGGCCCGCGCTGAGGGTCGGCCCGGAACGGCCTTACCGCGCGGCACGCTCGGGGGCCCGATGCCGGGGCAACGCCGCCTGGAGGAGTTCGAGGGCGGGGCGCCGGCGCCCCCGATCGAGCCCCCGCCCGGCCGCCCCCACCCTCCGGCGCTGCCGGGCGTCTGGCGCGCGAGGGACGGGTGGCTCGAGCACCCGCTGCTGCGGCCCGAGCGCGTCCGCGCGCTCCCGTTCCAGATCGACCTCGCCCGCATCGGGCTCACGGAGGACCTGCTCGTCGTGCTGCCGACGGGGCTCGGGAAGACGGTCATCGCGGCGCTGGTCGCGGCCGAGGTGCTCCGTCGATCGGAAGGGAAGGTCCTCGTGCTGGCCCCGACCCGGCCCCTGGTCCAGCAGCACGCGGAGTCGTTCTCCTCCTGGCTCGTGCCGCTCCGGATCGCGCGATTTACCGGGACCGTGCGACGTCCCGTGCGGGAAGGGAGCTGGGAGACCGCGGACCTCGTCTTCGCGACCCCGGAGATCGTGCAGAACGATCTCCTCGCCGGCCGGTACCGTCTCACCGACGTGGCGCTCGTCGTCTTCGACGAGGGGCATCATGCCGTGGGGAAGTACGCGTACGTGCCGGTCGCCGCCGCCTACCGCGCCGAGCGCCCCCTGGACGGCCGCGTGCTCGCCCTGACCGCCTCGCCCGGCGGGAAGGACGAGCGGATCGAGGAGGTCGTCGGGGCGCTCGGCGTGGCCCGGATCGAGGCCCGAACCCGGGACGACCCCGGGGTCGCCGAGTTCGTCCAGCCGGTGGAGATCGAGTACCGCTGGGTCGAGCTCACCCCCACGGCCCGGCGCATCCAGGAGGCGCTGGCCGCCGCGTCGCGGGACGAGGCCCGTCGGCTCCAGAAGATGGGGTACCTCCGGAAGAAGCCGATCGCCTCGCTGACGGTGAAGGACCTGCTCGCCCTGCGCGCCGAGATCTTCGCCCGTCCGGGCCCGATGGTGCGGCGCTTCGGGCCGCTCTTCCACCAGCTGGTCCTCCTCCACCTCCACCACGCGCAGGAGCGCCTCGAGACCCAGGGGATCGAGCCGTTCCTCCAGTACGTGGAGCGGGTGGCGGCGAAGCCCAAGCTGGCCCGGGGGGACGCGGCGTTCCTGAAGCGGCCCGAGGTCGTGGAGGCGCGCCGCACCGCCGAGGCGTTCCGCAGCTCGTCGCGGGAGCCGTCGCACCCGAAGCTGGACGCGCTCGTGGAGTTGGTGCGCGAGACCTTGGCGAGGACGTCCGACCATCCGACCCGGATCCTCGTCTTCGCGCAGTACCGCGACACGATCCAGGGGATCCAGTCGCTCCTGGAGCAGCAAGGGTGGACGGTGGGTCGGTTCGTCGGCCAGGCGACGCGGGACCCCGAGGACAAGGGCATGAACCAGAAGGACCAGGCCCGGATCCTGACGGGCTTTCGCGAGGGCCGCTTCCCGATCCTCGTCGCCAGCAGCGTGGCCGAGGAAGGACTCGACGTCCCGGACGTCGATCTCGTGGTGTTCTTCGAGTCGGTCCCGAGCGAGATCCGGGCGATCCAGCGTCGCGGACGGACCGGTCGGACGTCGCTCGGCCGGGTGGTCCTGCTGCTCACCCGGGAGACCCGGGACGTGCAGCATCAGGCGGCGGAGGTGCGTCGCGAGAAGGCGATGCGAAGGATCGTGCGTCGGCTCTCGACCGAGGCGCGCCGACGCGCGGACCGCTCGGCCCCGAAGACGGTCGCCGAGACGACCGACCGGAGCCCGTCGCGCTCGGTCGATGTATAAGGACCCATCGTCGCTCCGTGCGACGCTGCGACTCGGTGATTGAGCCTAAATACGCAGGTCCGGGTCGAACGCCCCACGAACCCATGAGTGCCCTCGCGGCCCTCGCGGATCATCTGGGACTGGTCGTCCTGACAGCGCTGGCCCTCGGGCTCAGCGGCTATCTGATCTACGCGATGATCCACCCCGAGAAATTCTAGACCCGAGGGTCCACGTTCGATATCCGCTCGCTCTGGGACGTCATCCTCGTTATCGCGCTGATCGTCGCCCTCGCTCCCTGGTTCGGGGAGTACCTCGGGCGGGTCTACATGAACCGGCCCGCCTTCGGCGACCGGGTCCTCAACCC
>JASHYV010000136.1 GCA_030064695.1 Thermoplasmata archaeon | reverse complement strand
CGGGGCCTGCTCGCCCGCGCGAAGGAGCTGGGGCTCTCCGACCGCGCGATCGGTCGCGCGGCGCGGCTCGACGAGGAGGAGGTCCGGCGGCGCCGCTTGGAGGCGGACGTCCGGCCGCGGATCCGCATGATCGACACGCTGGGCGGCGAGTGGCCGGCCCGGACGAACTACCTGTACCTGACCTACCGCGCCGACGCGGACGACGTGGCCCCGATGCCGGCGGGCTCGGCGCTGGTGATCGGGGCGGGCCCGTACCGCATCGGCTCGAGCGTCGAGTTCGACTGGTCGACGATGAACTTGGTCGACGGCCTGAAGGCGGAGGGGGTGCCCGGGGTCGCGGTGCTCAACTCGAACCCCGAGACGGTCTCGACCGACTACGACCGATCGGACCGGCTGTACTTCGAGGAGATCACGCTCGAGCGGGTGCGGGACATCGTCGACTTCGAGCGGTTCGGCGGCGTCGTGACGTGCGTCGGGAGCCAGCTCGCCCAGAACCTGACGCCGCTCCTCCACCTCTTCGGCATCCCGATCCTCGGCACCTCCTCCGCGTCGATCGACTCGGCCGAGAACCGGGCCGAGTTCGCGCGGCTCCTGGAGCGACTCACGATCCCGCAGCCGGCCTGGCAGGCGTTCACCACGATCGACGAGGCGGCCCAGTTCGCGGACGAGGTCGGCTTCCCCGTGCTGGTCCGGCCCTCGTACGTGCTCTCGGGGCAGGCAATGCGCGTGATCGCCGGGCGCCAGGATCTCGCGCGGTTCCTGACCGAGGCCGCCCGGGTCTCGCCGGAGCACCCCGTCGTGATCACGAAGTTCGTGGAAGGCGCCGACGAGGTCGAGCTGGACGCGATCTCGGACGGGAGGCGGGTGCTCGTCGCCGGGATCCTGGAGCACGTCGAGCGCGCCGGCGTCCACTCGGGGGACGCGATCTTCTGCCTCCCGCCCCGCCACACCTCCCTCGCGGTCCAGCAGCAGCTGCTCGACGCCGCGGGCCGGCTCGCCCGCACGCTCGAGATCCGCGGCCCGTTCAACGTGCAGTTCCTCGTGAAGGACGAGGGCTACCAGATCATCGAGCTCAACTTGCGGGCGAGCCGCTCGCTCCCGTTCCTCGCGAAGGCGACGGGGGTGCCGCTCCTCCGCGAGGCGGCCCGCGCGATGCTGGGGCGGCCGATCTCGAAGGACGGCGTCGCCCCGCTCCCCGTCGGGCGTTGGGGCGTCAAGGTCCCGCAGTTCTCCTTCCTCCAGCTGACCGGCTCCGACCCCTTGCTCGGTGTCGAGATGCAGTCGACCGGCGAGGTCGCGTGCTTCGGCCCCACCTTCCCGGACGCGTTCGTGAAGGCGCTGGTCGCGACGGGCGTCAAGCTCGCGCCCCGGCGCGGCACGGCGTTCCTCTCGGTCGGCGGTCCCACGCTCAAGGAGGAGCTGCTCCCCGTCGCGCGGTCGCTGCGGGCCTTCGGCCTCCACCTGGCGGCCACCGAGGACACCGGCGCGTTCCTCGCGGCGCGCGGCTTCCGCGGGGTGCGGATCCTGCACAAGGTCTCGGAGCCGGACCGGCATCCGAACGTCACCGAGGCGCTCGAGCGGGGCGAGCTCGACCTGATCCTCAACGTGCCGCTCTCGCTGACGCAGGAGAAGTTCGAGCGGATGCTCGAGGACGAGTACGTCCTCCGCCGCCGGGCGATCGAGCTCGGGATCCCGCTCTTCACGAGCCTGGAGGCGTTCCGGGCGTACTCGGACGGCGTGATCTGGCTCGCCGACCACCCGCTCACCGTGGACGCGCTCTACGGGAGCCCGGAACCCGGGGCCGGTCGCGGCGCATCCCGCCCCCGCGAGATCCCGGTCCGGCCCCGGCGCAAGCGCCGGCGGGCCGGCCGTCCGTAGTCAGTAGATCGGGAACTTGGTCACCGTGTACTCGGGGACCACGGTCGAGGTGTCGAGCACCTCGGGGATGCCGCGGATCCGCTCGGTGACGAAGTCGAGCACCGCGCGCTTGTTGCCCCCGCCGGCCGGGAACTCGAGGACGACCAGGATGTCCCAGTCGCCGGTCAGGAAGTGGAGCTCGCGGACCTCGGGGAACGTCTCCAGCGTCTGGCGGATCCGGTCCAGGTCGCCGCCGTGGACCTTGAGGTAGGAGAACGCGCGGACCGCTTTCAACTCGGTCGGCATCAGCTCGGCGAGCTTCACGGTCGTGAACTCGGCGACGCCCTCGAGCCGCTGGCCCCGGGGCGTGAGCAGGACCGGGAAGCTCGTGACCGAGCGCAGGTGCTCGGCGACGAGCCGCTCCAGGCGGCCCGCCCGCTCGATGTCGACCACGTCGACGTGGTAGCCGCGCTCCCGCGCGACGTCCTCCGTCACCGCGACGCACCGGGCCTGGTCGTCGGAGAGGAAGTGGACGGGGGAGTCCGACGAGGCGACCGCCGCGTCGGTCGTCGAGAGCGGAGTCGAGACGTTCGGGCCCACGCCCGGCGCGGCCGATCCGGTCGGCGCCCGGTAGAACGTGGTGATCGCCTGCTTCGATCGGACGTAGAGCTTGAGCCGTCGCGGGTCGTCGGCCATCAGCGGTCGGCGAGGAGGGCCGACCTATTTATACGAAGGCGAGGCGGGCCCCCGCCCGAGAGGGCGGGGGAAAGGGTTCGAAGCGCGGCCTCAGTAGCGCTTGTAGTTGTCGGAGCGGTCGCGTCCGCCGCCCCCGCCGCTGCCGCCGCCGCCACCGGAGTACCGGCCGCCGCCGCCCCCGCCACCGCCGTATCCGCCGCGGTCGCGGTAGCCGCCGCCGTAGGACCGGCGCTCGTTCTCGAACTCCTGCTGGCTCATGTCGAGCGTCTGGTTCACGTCGCCGACCGCGTCGGTCGACTTCGTGAGGTTGCCGTACCGTCCCACGTTGAGGCGCATGTGGCCCCGCACGAGGGAGACGTAGCCGTTGTCCACCAGGATCGTCTCGTCCTTCGCGATCGTCCCGATCTGCTCGTTCCAGAGCGAGAGCGTGATCACGGCGGAGTCGTCGCCGACCACCGCTTCGCAGACCTTCCTCGGGTCTCCGAACTTGCCCATGACTTCCTTGGGCTCGCCCACGTTGATCACTTTCGCGAGGACGTTCACTTGCTTCGAATTCGGCGTCAGGTCTCGCACTTTCGTCAGGGGTTTGTCCACCATGGTTGGGTCGCCTCTCTTGCTTCGCGTTCCGCGTTGCTTTCCGGGGAACCCTTCGCGAGACTCGTCGCGCGGACACTCGTCGCAAAAGTAGGACGGGCGGGACGCTCGATTCGGGCTGGGCTCGGGATTCCTTGAGGGGACGCAGGGGCCCGCCCATATAAGCCCCTCGCCCTGCGACGGCGTCGCGCGGTCGGTGCCCCGGCGGGACCCCGTGCGGCTGGGACGGCAGCCTTTTCCTCCGTGGCGGGCTCCCCGGCCGGCGGTCCCCTCCGTGTCCGAGCGCTTCGACCTCGCGGTCTCCTATTTCCTCCGCCAGGAGTACGAACGCGCCGCCCGGGAGTTCCTCGCGGCCGTCAAGGAGTCGCCGGACGACGAGAAGGCCTGGTCGTACTACGGCATCTGCCTCGCCCACCTGTCGCGCGGGCCGGAGGCGGAGGCGGCGCTCGCCCGGGCGATCGCCCTCGCCCCCGCCAACGAGGAGGCCTGGTTCCACTTGGGCGTGGCCCGGTCGCTCCGGGAGGAATGGGGCGACGCGGCCAGCGCCTACCGTCGCGCCGTGGCGCTCGACCCCGGCGACATGGTCGCCTGGCACCGGCTCGGCGTCGCGCTCGCGGAGTCCGGGGACGAGCCCGGCGCGGCCGTGGCGTTCGAGCGCGCGCTCGTGCTCTCCCGGGAGGTGCCCGAGGCGCCGCCCGCGCCGCGCGCCGAAGCCGAGGCGGACGATCACGTCGAGGAGGCGGGCGCCCGCGAGGGGGCCCGGGAGGCGAAGAGCTGGATCGAGCTCGCGCTGAGCCTTCTCTCGCTCGGCGAGGAGGAGGAGGCGGTCGCCGCCTACGAGCGCGCCTACACGCTGGACCCGGAGCGGGCCCAGCACTCGCTCTTCCGCCCGATGCTCCGGCTGCTCACCGCCGTGGAGGGAGGCCCCGAGACCGACCTCCTCGAGGATCGGCTGCCGCCGCTCGGCGACGACCGGCCGGAAGCGCCGGAGGGTCCGCGTCGACCGGACCGGCGCCCCGAGATCGGCTGAACCGCAGCGCCGCTAGAGCGGCTTGGGCGCGCTCGTCACGATGGCCGCCTCCGCCCAGTCCTTCGCCTTCTCGCGGGCGACCGCATGGCTCCGGTAGAAGCCGTGGACCCGCTCCAGTAGCTGGCCCTTGCACTCCCCGCAGAGCAGGGCGCCGGAGCGGCAGTCGCGGGTGATCTCCGCGAACTTCGCGTCGCTCTCCGCGAACCGGGTCCGCCAGAGCGCCCAGACCGAGCAGATCTCCGGGACCGCGCCCAGGCGCCGCTGCTCCGCGACCGTCGCGCGCCCGCCCGTGAACGCGTTGCGGATTTTCCGCTCGATCTCGGGCGGCGGGTCGTTCAGGAAGAGCGCGTTGTCGCCGGCGTTGCCCGTCGTCGACATCGCGGCCTCGCCGAGGAGACCGGGGACCATCTGACTGTGGACGAGCGCCGGCTTCGGGTACCCCAGCCCCTCCGCGATGTCCCGGGAGAGGCGGAAGTGCGGGTCCTGGTCGATCCCGCACGGGATGAGGCAGGGGACCGGCCGGCTCTCCGCCCACGACGGCCAGAAGCAGGGCACCGACTGGAGCGCGGTGTAGAAGACCAGCCCGATGTTCTGGCTCGGCTCGAAGCCGAACGTCGCCCGGACCGTCGAGTACGGGATCCGCCGGGCGACCCGGATCGCGAGCGGGTACATCGCGGCGATCGACTTCGAGTCGAAGAAGACGCTCGTCCGCTTCGGATCGAACCCGAGCGCGAGGATGTCGTAGAGGTTCTCCATCCCCCATCGGGCGGTCTCCTCGCGGGTCAGGCCGCTGCGGGCCCAGAACTTCTCGTCGTCGGTGATCTGCACGAACATCCGGACGCCGAGGCGGCGCTGGAGCCAGACGCAGAAGTCGAACGAGACGAGATGCGAGGTGTGGAGGGGCCCGGACGGTCCGCGTCCGGAATAGAGGAAGAACGGCGTGCCGTTCGCGAACCCGTCCAGCAAGAGGCCCAGGTCCCGGTGGGAATAGTACACGCCCCGCGTCAGCAGCGGCGAGAGGTCCCCGCCGACCACGTGGTGGAGCTTCGCGAGCAGCTCGGGGGTGATCGGCTGCGTCCCGAACTGCTCCCGGAGCCGCTCGTAGTCGATCCGGCCCTTCACCTCGTACGGGGTGACGACGAACTCCTCGCCGGGCATCGCGGAGCTCCCGGGCTAGCCTTCGGGGAAGGTGATCTTCGCGAGGATCGACTCGCGCTCGCTCAGGGGCACGCCCGCGTTCATGAGCGCCTCGGCGACGCAGGAGCGCGAGTGCTCGACGTGGATCGTGTGGCCGCAGGCCGGGCACGTCGCCCAGCCCTGGATCAGGCTGCGCAGCCCCTCCCGCGAGGTGGAGGAATCCCTCCGGGCGAACCGGTCCACCAGGATCGCGCCCCCGGCAGCGTTCTCGAGGTTGGTGAGGGGTACCCGGACGGGAGTGTTGCAGATCGGACACCGCGCCGGGTTCCGGCACGTACAGGTCATCGGTTTCCGGTACCAGTCGGCGGCTGCTAAAAGGCCGTTGGCCCACCGCCGGTGCGGCTCGAACGCATAGCCTCATCTTCGGAACGCGTTCCGGAGGACGATGCCCGAGACCCCGGCCGAGGCCGCGCGCGAGCTGCGCGAGGAGATGATCGAGGTGCTGAAGCTGCTCAACCGCGCCGAGGAGGAGCACCGGGACGTCGACGGCTACGAGTTGGACGAGATCCGGGACCTGATGGCGCGCGGGCGCTTCCCCCACGCGACCGTCGCCGACGTCGAGCGGTCGATTGGCGTGCTGATCGGGAACGGCTTCGCCCGCGAGGTGACGGACTCGACCTACGCCTGGGAGCGGGGCCGCGTGATCGGAGCCCGCTACGTGATCTCCACCGAGGGGAAGGCGTTCCTCGTGAAACAGGTGGGACGGGTCGACCGGATCGGCTGATCCGCCCGGCCGGCGCCCCGTCCTTTAAGTAGGGGAAGCCCGCGTAAGCATCCCGCGATGCCGCTCGGCGACCCGGCCGACCCGGTCCGCAGCACGCTGCTCGCCATCCTCCAACAGCTCAACCGGGCGGAGTCGGTCCACGAAGGCTCGCACCGGGAGCAGGCGCTCACGCTCGCCGACCTGGACCGGCTCCTCCGGAAGCTGCCGCCGATCGAGGACGGGCAGGTGAAAGTCTCGCTCGCGCTCGGGCTCCTGGTCCGCAACGGGTACGTCGAAGCGGAGGCCGCGGGCAACTTCGGCGCCAAGGGCCGCGCCCCCGCGCAGTACCGCATCACCGCCGACGGGAAGCAGTTCCTGGTCGACGCGCAATCGAAGACCGAGCGCATCCGCTGAGCCCGTTTCTCCGGCGAGAGTTCATCGCCGCGCGAATCGTTAAGTAGGGTGCTCGGGTGGCCGCATCCCCATGTCGCGAATCCACTCCGGACGGAAGGGCCGGGCCGGTTCCCACCGCCCGTACCCGCTCACGAAACCGGAGTGGGTGACCGCCACGACCGAGGAGGTCGTGACCCAGGCCGTCCAGCTCGCGAAGGCCGGCACCGGCGCGGCCCGGATCGGGCAGACCCTGCGCGACGTCTACGG
>JASHYV010000135.1 GCA_030064695.1 Thermoplasmata archaeon | reverse complement strand
GGGTCAACGCCCAGTCCGGCTACTCGATCGTCTACAACGCCACCGGCGCCCCCGTGATGATCGACGACAGCGTGGAGCACCCCGGCACGCTGGTCCCGCTCGCCGTCTACGTGCCGCCCGACCCGGTCGCCGGGGGTCCGGCGCCCCTCACGGGCCTCGTCTTCAACCCGCTCCACGGGCAGCCCGGCGCCCCCTTCCTCGGCGACGCGTTCAGCTTCGTCAGCGAGCAGGGGGTCATCGCCGGCTGGCAACCGCTGGCGAGCGGCCTCGAGCCGCTGAACGCGACGATCCGCGTCGACGACTATGCGGCGGGGGCCGTGTTCAAGGGCGTCACCGCGGCGGACACGCCGTACGGCTGGGAACTATTCGTGACCGACTTCAGTCAGTCGCGCATCGATGTCTTCAACTCGAGCTATGTGCCGGTCCAGACGGCCGGGGCCTTCGTTGATCCCACGATGCCGGCGGGGTATGCCCCGTTCGACATCAAGCTCCTGAACGGCCTCCTCTACGTGACCTACGCGAAGCTGAGCATCGATGGACAGAACGACGTGAAGGGCCTGGGGAACGGGTACATCGACATCTACGACCTCAACGGCACGTTCGTGAAGCGGCTCGTGAGTCGGGGCCAGCTCAACTCGCCGTGGGGCCTCGCCCTCGCGCCGTCGAACTACGGGAACCTCTCGGGGGATCTTCTGGTCGGGAACTTCGGCGACGGTCACATCAACGTCTACAACGCAACGACCGGGGCGTACGTCGGCACCGTGGCCGAGGGAGGCACGGTGCTGCAGATCGACGATCTCTGGTCGTTGACGTTCGGTAGTGGCAACGGTGCCGGCGCGACGAACCAACTGTTCTTCGCCGCGGGATCCAGCGCCGAGTCGCAGGGGATCTTCGGCGAGTTGGACTATCCGGGTGTGAACGCGGCGTAACGACGGGACGGGCGCTCGGCCGGGCCAGCGAGGGCGATGATCCGACCGCGGCGAGCCCTCGTCGTCTACGGCAGCGTGATCGCCACGCTGCTGGGCATCCTGATCTGGACCTCTGTCCGGGAAGGCACTGTCCCGTGGGTCGGCGGAATGGCCGTTGCCACGTCGGCGGCCATCCAAGTGGGCATGACGCGAAGCGCGTTCCGGCGGGGCTGGCGTGTGCCGTACTCGGCCGTGATCACGGGGTTGATCCTGGGCGTGGTTCTGCCGGGGTCGACGCCGGCCACGGTGGTCGTCGCGAGCTCCGCGCTCGCGCTGGGTTCGAAGTATCTCCTCCGTATCCAGGACTCGGCCGTGCTCAACCCGGCGGCCGTGGGTCTTCTTCTGCCGCTCAGCCTGATGCACCTGAGCGCGGCCAGCTGGAAGCCAGCGACCGTCTCCCTCCCGATTGGACTGCTTCTGGTGCCTCCGCTCGCCGTGGCCCTCTTCCTTTCTCGACGGATCGCCGTCGCGGTCACGTTCGGCGCCGCCTTTGCGATCCCGAGCTACCTCCTTCCCGGACTCGTCCCGGACTTCTCCTCCAGCTGGATGCTGACCTTGCTCGGCTCGGGGTACTTTGCGGTCGCCCTCCTCATGATCACCGACCCGCGCACCTCCCCGTGGCCCGGTCCGATGCAGGCGGCTTACGGGGCCTCCGTGGGGGTAGGGATGTGGGCGCTGGCGGCCCTCAGCGTCCCGGACCCGTTCCTCTACGCGCTGCTGCTCGGCAACGTCGCCTATGCCCTGGCGCGTCACCGCGAGCGCCTCGCCCGATGGGTCCGGACGCGTACCGCCCCGGAGTCGTGGCGAAGTCCCGAGCTTGAGGCCGGGACGGTCGAGTCGGCGCCCGGCTGAGGACTCGCGCCGGCGCGCGGCGCCGACGCCGCGGGTCAGCGACTCGCGGACGAGCCGGAGCGCCTACGACGCGACCGGCCCCGGGGCCGGTGCGGAGCGGGAGCGCCCGTGCGGCCTGAGGCCCGAGCGAGGTGCCCCCCGATCTCGTCCAGGAGACGGCCGGCGAACTCGACCTTGGTGGCCTGGATCTCCCGCGCCGGCCCAGTCGGCGCCAGGAGCCAAGCGTCGGTCTCGGAGCTGCCCATGGTCGCGACGTCGTTGGCCACCACCCAGTCGGCCCCCGTCTCGCGGAGGAGGCGTCGACCCTCGGACTCGAGCTCGGCGACGCCGGCGCCCGCCAGCAGCTTGAACGCGATGAGACGGGCCGGGGCAGGAGCGATGCGCCGCAGCTCCGGGAGAACCTTCGGGGCCGGTCGAAGCGTGAGGGTGAGACCGGTGACCTCGCGGGATCGGATCTTGCCGGCCCGGGGATCGAGCGTGAAGTCGGAGAGGGCGGCGGGGACGAACAGCGCGGCCGCCTGCGCGAGGCCGGGCTGCTGCTCCCGGGCGAGCGCGAGGAGGTCCTCTACGCGGGTCCATGTCCGCACCGGGATCCACGAGGGGACCGGGACCTGCAGGGCCCCGGCCCACAGCTCGACCTGCGCCCCCCGATAGAAGGCTTGGGTGGCGAGGGCCAACGCGGACGCGCCACTGCTCTCGTTGGTCACGCTCCGAACGGCATCGATCGGCTCGCGGGAGGCTCCGCCCACGACGACTACGCGTCGACCGACCCACGGCCCCCGCGCCAAGCGGTGGAGTACCCGAGCCGCGACCTCCTCGGGGCCCGGCAGCTTCTCTTCGCCCTCTGTCGCGGTCGGAGCGATCACCTCCACCCCCCAGCTCTGGAGCTTTGCGAGGTTCTCCTGGACCGCTGGATTCTGGCCCATGTGGGCGTGCATCGCCGGAGCGATCAGCACGGGCACCTTTCCTCCGAGGGCGATCGAGGCGAACGACGTCACCGGCGTGTCGTCGATGCCATGCGCCACCTTCGAGATCGTGTTCGCGGTGGCCGGAGCGATCAGATAGAGATCCGCCTGACCCTCGCCGGGGCCCAGACGGGTCACGTGCTCGACCTGGCCCGTGAGCTGGGTGATGGGTGGGTGGCCGGTGGCGAACTCGACCGACTCCGGGGTCACGAGTCGCGCCGCCTCGGCGCTCATGACCGCGGTGACGTCCGCACCGTGGCGGATCAGTTCTCGGACGATGCGCGGGACCTCGATCGCCGCGATGGACCCGGAGATGCCCAGCAGGATCTTCCGACCGGCCAGCAGCTGCGTCGTGCGGCCCCGGATCGCCTTGCTCGGATGCATCGGTCGGTAACCCACTCCCGACGTCCTCATAGCGGCACGCGGGCGGAGGCGCCTTAAAGAGGGGTGGACGGTGCCGGCGCCGATGGCCCCGCGCGCCGCTCCTCCAACGCCTCCGCCGGAGGAACCGTCGGACGCGACCGAGGTGCCGCTCCCGGTCCTTGGGGCGACCAGCCATCACGCGGAAGTGGCCCGGCCGCCCGGTCCCCCCCGCGTCGGCATCCCGCCTCGACAGGTCGAACGCGGCGTCGTCGTCTTCGACCTGGACGGCACGATCCTCGACGACCTCCGCCCGATCTCGCAGGTCGCGGCGGAGGTCATGCAGGACGCCTTCGGCACTCCGGTCGAGGAGGCCCGCGTGCACTACCTCGCGACGACCGGGATGCCGTTCG
>JASHYV010000134.1 GCA_030064695.1 Thermoplasmata archaeon | reverse complement strand
GCGAGCAGCAGCACGTCGCGGCCCCGGATCCCCTCTCGGACCAGTCGACCGAGCGCCTCGAGCGACTCGAACGGCCCGAACGGCACCTGGAGCGCGACGAAGCTCGGCTTCGGCAGCACGTACTCGAGGAACGGGAGCTGCACCTCGATCGAATGTTCCTGAGCCTGGGCCGCTTCGTCGACTTCGATCGGGCCCTGGCGCAGCGACGTCACGAGGGCGTGGTCGACGTGCGTGGGGCCGAGCGGGGTCCTCCAGTCCCGGTCGGAGAGCGCCGGGCCCGATCCCGCGGCGTGGTGGTCGACCCCGAGGATGAGGACGACCTCGGGCGGCGGCTCGCGAGCGATCCGGGCATACGCGAGGGCGGCGATCGGGCCGGAGAACTCGTAGCCCGCGTGGGGGACCACGGCCGCACGCAGCGCTCGGGGCGGGGTGCGGCGTCGGGCCGGCAGCTCGCCCGGTCCCCGCTCCGAGAGGAAGCAGGCCTCGAGCTGACGAGCGAGCGCGGCCCCATCGTCCGCATAGAACTGACCTGCGACGGCGGGCGGTCGCGCCTCCATGCGGCCCTCAGCGCGACGGGACCGAGAGCTCGCCGACAAGCGCCTGCGCGTCGGGCTCCGCGATCCGCGTCCGGGATGGAGGGTGGAACGGGTTCGATTCGCTGTATCGGGGGATGACGTGGAAGTGGACGTGGAAGACGATCTGGCCCGCCCGTGCGCCGGCATTGAGGGCCACGTTGTAGTCGGTGGTGAGTCGTTCCGCCCGTCGGCAGATCTCGTCGAGGGTTCGAACGAGGGCCGCCTGCTCCTCGAACGGCAGGTCGGTGAGGCGCGGGGCGTGCCGCTTCGAGATCACGAGCGAGTGGCCGCGGGTGAAAGGGAACAGGTCGAGGAACGCCATCGTCGAGTCGTCCTCATGGATCACGTACGCCGGCGCCCGGTGCGCCGCGATCCGACAGAAGATGCAGTCGGAGTCCGCCACCGCATCGGACGAGGGCATCCGGACTCCGGAGCCCGGTTGGGCCTAAAGGGTTGTCATGGGCTCAGTTGATTAGGAGGGCGCCGCTAGTCGTCATGATGGGCCGGCTCCGAACCGCCGTCGCCGTTGCGATCGCGGTGCTCGCCCTCGTGGGTGGGCTTTCGCTGGGGACCCATCTCATCCCGGATCGGTCCGGTCCCGTGCGCACGGGCACCGCGCCGGAGCTGGTGACCGACGCTCAGCCGGTGCCGGTCGGGGACTCGGCCGTCGCTCTGTCGGGGTCCACCGCGCTCGATCTCACGTTCACGCTGCAGGGCGCAGACCCGAGCAGCCTCGCGGACTTCCTCTCCGAACTCGAGAACCCGTTCTCGTCCCAGTACGAGCGCTACCTCACCGCGCCCGAGTTCGAGTCCGAGTTCGCACCGACCCCCGGTGCGGTCTCGGAGGTGGAGCAGGTCCTGCGGGAGGACGGGGCTACCTCGGTGCAGGTGGGCCCGGCGCGCCTCGCCGTGGAAGCGACGATGCCGGCGGTGCGGGTCGAGGCGCTCCTGGGCGTTTCCTTGCAACAGGTCGGAGGCGCCGCCTCCCTCCAGTACACGGCCGTCGGATCGGCCCATCTGCCGGCCGCCCTCCAGGGGCTCGTGGTCGGCATCGGCGGTCTCTCGAACCTCGGGAACTCCGGGTTCTTCCTTCCGATGACGACGGGCTCCGGTCGCCTCGAGCTGGGAACGGGGACCCGGCCCTCCTACATCACCGGGTCCACGCCCGGGAGCCAGTGGTTCGTCGGATCCGACTTCACCTCGGCCTTCGGGGCGGACGACCTGTTCCCCGGGTCCGGCACGACGAACGCCACGTACCCCACGCACGTCGCGATCGCGACGCTGCTCGCGAGCGGCTGGAACCAGACCGAGAACGTGGACCTCCCTCCCTTCAACCCCGTCGCGGTCGACTTCTACTACAACGCCACCCTCGCCCCGAGCTGGCCGCATTCCTCGGTCACCGGAGTGCCCGTGACCTACGGAGGGCTCACGCCTCCGCTGCCCGGCGGCAACGGCGACCTGAACGACTCTACCGGCGACCAGGTCGAGAACTCGCTTGACCTCGAGATGGCCGGAAGCCTCGCGCCCGGGGCGCCGCTCTACAACTTCTACCTCTCGGGCAAGCTCGTCTACAACGACCCGGTGGAGCTCGACGTCGCCGACGCGTTCGGCGTGGCCCTGGGCTCGGCGCTCAACTACAGCTACGGGAGCGCGCGCCTGGGCCTCGTCAGCGCCTCCTTCGGCGGCCCGGACCTCAACGACTCCCTCTGGAATTCCGACCTCGAGATGGCGGAGGCGATGGGGGTCACGGTCGTGGTCTCGAGCGGCGACCAGGGGAACGCGCCCAACACGGTCGCCGCCGACGACGACGGCCAGTGGCCGACCTGGCCGGCGACCGCCGCGTTCAACACGACGGGGGTCCTGGCCGTGGGCGGCGTCTCGCTCCTCGTGGACGGCGTGCCGACCGGCGAGTTCAACGAGAACACCGGCTTCGAGATCGAGTACGACTCCAACATCACGGGCATCGAGAGCCTCGTCACCTGGTACAACGCGCAGGGCGTGGGGGGCGTCGTGGGCTCCGAGGGGGGCCTCAGCGAGGTCATCCCGGAGCCCTACTGGCAGTTCCATTCGGCCGCCCAGCCGGCGATCTCCGCCGCCGCGGGGAAGCAGGGGGCCACGATGCTCGGTCGCGCCGAGCCCGACCTCTCCTTCCCGGCCAACAACACGATCGTCGCGTACCTCGCGAACTCCACGGGGACCATCTTCGGGGGCCTCGTGGGCGGCACTAGCATCTCCGCCCCGGCGCTGGCCGGGCTCCTGGCGGACGAGATCGCCGTCCGGAGCGACGACGGGATCGGGTCCACCTGGTCGCCGCTCGGCTACCTCGACCCCGTGGTCTACCGGATGGGCAGTTACTATGCGGCGAACCCGAGCGCGCCCACCCCGGCATGGATCGACGTGACCGAGGGGTCGAACTACGTCTTCTCGGCCGGGACCGGTTGGGACGCGACCACTGGGTGGGGGACGCCCACCGGAGTCGCCCTCCTGAACGCGCTCGCCGATCCCACGATCACCGGCTATGTCTACACCGGTCCGACGCCGGGACTGCCGGCGGCCGCGCCGGGTCCGTCGATCCCCTGGACGGAGATCTACCTCGTCTTCGGGGTCGCGATCGTGGTCGCGATCGTCCTCGTGGTGCTGTTCGCTCGTCCGCGGCACCCGACCACTTCACCGGTCCCCTACGGGGCCCAGATGGGCACGGCGGCTGCGCCCTTCCCGACGACCGGCGGGGCTTCGACGACGCCGGGCGCGACGTTCCTCTGCCCGTACTGCGGTTCCGTGCGACCGGCGGAGCCGGTCCGATGTCCCCGGTGCGGCGCGTACTG
>JASHYV010000133.1 GCA_030064695.1 Thermoplasmata archaeon | reverse complement strand
TCGCGCTCGCCGCCTCGCTCGTGTGGATCGGGACGTCGGCCTATTCGATCGCCTACGACCAGGGCCCGTCGCCGACGCTGGCGATCACCTACGCGCTCACGCTGGGCGCGATCGCCGTGCTGATCGCGGCGTCGAGCTGGGTGCTGTTCCTCATCGGCTGGGAGACGATGACGATCGCCTCCTACGGTATGATCCTGCAGGCCTCGGGCCGGCCCGGGCGGATCTTCTCGGCGGCGTTCGTCTTCCTCGCCTTCGGCGAGGCCAGTACGCTGTTCGCCCTGGTCGCCGTCGCCGGCCTCTGGGTCGGTACCGGCACTTTCGTCATGACGCCCTTCGTCGCGACCGGACCGCTCCCGACCCTGATCTTCGCGACCGCGCTGATCGGTTTCGGCCTCAAGATGGGGGTCGCACCGTTCCACATGAGCGAGTGGCTGCCGATCGCCCACTCGTCGGCGCCCTCCAACGCCTCGGCGGTGCTGAGCGCCACGCTCACGCTCGCCGGCGCCTACGGTCTGTTCCGGGTCCTCTCGCTGGTCGGGCCCGCCCCGCTCTGGTGGGGGGCGTTGATCCTCGGCATCGGCGCGGTCTCCGTGCTGCTGGGCGCGCTGTTCGCGGCGGTCAGCGAGCATACGAAGGGGCTTCCGGCCTACAGCACGATCGAGAACAACGGCCTCGTGCTCGTGGCGCTCGGGGTCGCCCTGCTGGCCGGCGCCGAGGGCCTCACCGAACTCTGCGTCTTCGCGCTGTTCGCGGCGTTCTACCAGGCGCTCGCCCACGCGCTCGCCAAGACCGCGCTGTTCCTGACGGCCGGCTACGTGGAACACACCACCGGGACCTTCGACCTCGGCTCCGTGCGCGGAGGGTTCAAGTCGCGGGACCCCGCGGCCTTCGGCGGCACGGTCGTCGCGACGCTCAGCCTCGCCGCCGCCCCGCCGCTCGCCGGGTTCGTGAGCGAGTGGATGATCCTCGAGTCGCTCTTCCAGTCCTACCGCTTCACGCCGGAGTGGGCCCAGTTCGTCGGGCTGCTCGCCGGGGCCGCGGTGGCGCTCGCGGCGGGGCTCATCGTGATCGCGATGGTGAAGTACCTCGGCTTCTCGCTGCTCTGGAACCCCGCGGCCCGACGCGAGCGGGAGCGGTCGCGGCTGCTGGGCGGCTCGGTGGCCGGGATCGCCGCGGTCGTGGTCGCCGTCGGGGTCGCGGCGCCGTGGGTCCTCCGCGCCCTCGATCCCGTCGTCGCCGGGTTCCTGGGCGGGCCCGTCGTCGCGCCGGTCGGGCAGCTCCTGTCGGTGCCGAACGGATGGTCGATCCTGTCGGGCTCGCCCTTCGGCATCCTCTCGCCGCCGGTCGTTCCGATCGGCCTCGCGATCGGCGCGCTCGTCGGGTGGGGCTACGTGCGCCTCGGTCGATCGCGCACGCGCTCGGTGGACCCCTGGATGTCGGGATCGGTGCCGGCCCGGGACGGGGAGACGTACACGTCGTTCGGGTACAGCACGGGGGTGCGCATCATGATGTCCTCGGTGCTCCGGACCCGCGAGGTGCGCGCACAGACGCCCGACGGGACGACGGCCCAGTTCGCCACGACGATCCCGTACAGCGTCGACCTCGAGGTCCTCGACGTGTTCAAGGTGTTCTACGACGAGCTCGTCCGACTCGGACGCGGCATCTCCTTCGCGCTCAAGACCGGCCTCATGCCGGGTCGGCTCGGGCAGTACCTCGCGTACATCCTGGTGGTGACGCTGCTCGTCGTGATCGTCACCGCGTGGTTCGGGTAGGCGTCCCGTCCCGGTCCCTCACGGCACGACGAGCACCGGGCGACCCGCCCCGCTCAGCAGCGCCGAGGAGACCGAGCCCAGCAGGAGTCGCCCGGCCCCCCGGAGCCCTCGGGTCCCGACGACGATCAGGTCCGCGTCGATCTCGCGCGCCGCCGCGAGCAGGGTCGGGGCCGCCGCGCCCTCGCGGATCCAGACCGTGAGCGAAACCCCCTCGCGCTCGGCCGAGGCGCGGAAGAGGTCGAGCGCGTGCCCGATCGCCTCGGGCTCGCTCCGTTGCTCTTCCTCGGTGCGCGGCTCCGCGATCGCGAGCGGTGGGCCCGAGACGTGCACGACCCAGAGCCGGGCCCGCTCCGGCCGCGCGAGGCGCAGGGCGAGGTCGAGCGCCCGCGTGGAGGGCGGCGATCCGTCGAAGGCGACCAACAGCCGACGGACGGCGGGAGCGGTCGATCGCGTTCCGCCCGGCGACGCGCTCCCGTCCACCCTCGTCCGCTCCGGCTCCGTCCCGCCCGTGACCCCCTGGTCGACCATCGTCCGTTCCCCAGGGGTCATCGGCAGCCCGCTGCGGTTCCCGTCCGGCGTTCCGCCGGACGGGGGTCGACCCCACGACCCGACCCGGCACCGGTCGTCGCTATTTGGGGCTTCGCCGCCCCCGGTCCCCCTCGAGGGGACGCACGTCGCGCCGCGCCGACGGCCTCGAAAGATTGAAGAGGAAAGAAAACACGCGACGGCATAACATGGTTAACTCCATCGTGAATTAAGTAGTAAAATCCGCTAGTGGGGCCCCATGGCAACTCCGGCGGCCGGGACCGGCGAGAAAGAGGCACTTCCCGCGAAGGACCCGTTCTGGGCCCCTGCGAGCGTCGTAGGGCTCTGCGGGTTCGGAACGACGACCATGATC
>JASHYV010000132.1 GCA_030064695.1 Thermoplasmata archaeon | reverse complement strand
GACGGGCCTCCCCTCGGGCACGGCCTGGGCGATCTCGCTGGCGCCGGCCCCGGGGGTATCGGGGTCGTCGCCCTCGCTCGCCGAGTCGGGGCTCGCCGCCGGCGTCTACACGCTGGGCGTCGGGACGGTGTACGGGAACCTGGGCTACCGGTACGTCCCCAACCTCGGAACCGGGGCGATCCAGGTCACCCAGAACGAGACGATGACGGTGACCTTCACGCTGCAGGTCCTGGTGACGGTCTCGGTCGCCACCCCGGCCGGGTCGACCTCGGCCAGCCACTGGGAGAACGTGAGCTCGACGCTCACGCTCACGGCCCCCGCGGCCCCCTCCGGCTGGCAGTTCGTCGGTTGGCAGGGGTCCGGTCCGGGCAACTACACCGGGACGTCCGTGGCCGCGACGGTCACGCCGACCGGACCCGTGACGGAGACGGCCAGCTACGCCCCGATCACGACCGCGAGCACGAGCGCGAGCACGCCGGTCGTCGACTACGTGGCGATCGGGCTCGTGGCGGCCGCGTTGCTCGGCGTCGGGATCGTCGAGGGATGGCTCACCGGTCGGAAGCGACCTCCGGTGGCGGCGAAGCCGGCGAGCGCTGCGCCCGCGAGTTCGACCGCGTCGGGCTCCGGTGCGATCGCCGGCTCGGGCTCGAAGGCGCTCCCGCCCGCGTCGGGGGGGGACCCGGCCCCCTGGAGCGAGTCGGGCGATTCCGGTCGGACGAACTGAGCTCCGCCCCCCGGCGCCGACCGTCCATCGGTTGGGTACAACCGGCCGGCCGTACGGCCCATTTCCGACGCCCCTCCCGAGGGCGGTACGTCCCCGAGGGCGAGGGTTCATAACGCACGGACCTCTGACGGCGCGCCATGGTCCGCCGAACCGTCCTCGTGCTGATCGTCGCCGTGATCGCTCTCGTGGGCTTCCTCGGACTCTCGTCCGCGGTCACCTCCGCCGGATCGTCGACGGTGGGGGCCGACACGACCGCAACCTCCTCCTCGACCCCGGCGGCACCGGCCGCGTCGGCAGCCCCGTCCCCGACGGTCTCCGCCTCCGCGATCGCCCCCTCGCTCGCCGAGCGGAACGCGTTCGAGAAGTCGGTCCTCGCTCAGTCCGCCGCGAGCGGGATCCCGAACCGCGACATCTACCTCCCCAACTTCGACGGCGGCGGCCGGATGGACGGCGATGTCGTCGCCCCGATCACGACCGCCGCGCCGGCCCCGATGGGCCTCGGCGATATCGGCGTGATCAACACGACCGGCACGGCGACGCCGACGGTCCTGAACAGCCAGAGCTGGGAGGGGACGCTCACCCTCAACAGCGCCGACTTCTTCTATCTCGACAACGACGGCCCCGACACCTTCGGGGTCCAGCTCAACACGGTCCTCACGAACGTCACCGTGTGGAAGAACTCGCACAACGACTTCTGGACCCAGGACGTGCTGTTCTTCACGCCCAGCATCGAGCAGGCGTTCTTCATCGACAACATCTGGAACTTCTCCTCGACGAACCAGGCCGAGCCGGCGAGCACGTTCTTCCAGTACAGTGGGATTCCGACGGGGTCGTACTACTACGACGAGGACCCGAACTTGATCACGATCGGGTTCCCGCTGACGATCCACCTCTACCTGAACACGAGCCTGGCCAACGTCTCCACCACGAGCGGTACCATGGAGGTCACCGTGCTCACGTTCGGCTACGACCTGGTCGGGGCGCACGGCGTCCAGGTCTCGTCGGGCACCTTCGACACGGTCGAATTCGACTCCGACGTCGCTCCCAGCACCTCCGTGCCGAACCCTCACTTCCAGGTGAACGGCGGGGCGCTCACGCCGACCAACTACCTCCTCTATGACTCGGAGCTGATGATCGGCGGGCCGGGCGGCGGGTCGACGACGCAGGTCTACCAGATGAACGGGACGATGTCGCTCCAGTACCTCGACGCGACGACCGGGCAGTACGTCAACGCGCCGTCCGCCTGGGACGCCGGCACGGATACCGGTGAGACGGTCCAGGGGATCTCCGAGTCGTACAACCTCGCCGGGACGGTGAACCTCGACGCCGGGCCCTCGCTCGTCCTCCCGCTCTGGAACGCGACGCCCGGTGGGAACCAGGGGACGCTCACCGCCACCGGCGCGATCTCGCCCGACAACGCCTTCATCTTCGTCTCCCCCGGCGACACGATCGACAACGCGACGGCGGCCTGGGCGCCGATCCTGCCCGGCGGGACCTACCGGTTCACGCTGCCCCCCGGCGATTACTCCGGGATCGCGCTCCTCACCAACCACGATTCGCGCTCGCTGACCTGGCTCGGGGGCGCCGGGACGGTCGATAGCGTCAACATCGCACTCACGGAGGACCTCGGGGTCGGGGTCGATACCCCGCTGTTCGCCTGGAACAACTACCAGCTCGCGAACCTCTCGATCGGCGGGAGCGGCACGGTCGCGTCCCCGTACGAACTGCCCAACGACCAGCCGTACCCCTTCCTCCCGTACTTCGGGGAGATGAACGACTTCCTCTTCCCCGTCTTCCCGGGCGTGCTCATCAGCGGCACCACGGATTACTGGGTGCTCGCGGACCCCCCGTCCCTCTCGGTGGTGCTCTCACCCACCATCGCCGAGGAGCTCAGCGCCGGGGGGCTGCCCAACACCAATCAGCTGCAGATCGAGATCTACGGCGACTCGCACGGCACGGTCATCGGCGGCAGCGACATCGGCGGCTGGTTCTACGGCGACCTCTTCAACGTCTTCCCGACGC
>JASHYV010000131.1 GCA_030064695.1 Thermoplasmata archaeon | reverse complement strand
TGCTGCGGCTTCCCGATCCAGTTCGTGAAGCCGGAGACCGCGGGCCGCATCGCGGCGCGCCAGATCGACGACGCGAAGAGCCACGGGGCGGACGCGATGGCGACCCCCTGTCCGCTCTGCCACATCTCGCTCGACTCGTTCCAGAACCAGGCCGCGAAGGTCGCGGGCCACCGGCTCGACATGCCGGTCTTCCACCTGCCCCAGGTCGTCGGGCTCGCCCTCGGGGCGACGCCGGAGGAGCTCGGGCTCGCGCGGCACCTGGTCCCGGTCGGGCCCGCGCTCGAGCGGGTTCCGGGGCTCGCTCGCTCGTAAGGGCGTTCGCGCGACCGACCCGGGACCGGCCGGCGGGTTCAAGAATCGTCAGGACTAGGGGCGCGCCGGATGTCGGAGTCCGGACCCGCCCCGCCTGCCCCAGAATCGGCCCCGATCCCGTCCGAGGCCCCGGCCCCGCACTCCCGTCGCCACCGCATGGCGATGGCCGGCGAGGATCTCGGTCGCATCATCTCCCTCAGCGACGGTGTCTTCGCGTTCGCGCTGACGCTCCTCGTGCTCTCCCTCGCCGTGCCCAGCGTCACGTCGAACGGAGCGCTGGGATTCGCCCTGCACCGGGACTATGCGGCGTTCTTCGGGTTCGCGTTCGCGTTCGTGATGATCGCCATCTGGTGGATGATCCACAACCGGACGTTCCAGTTCATCACGAGGTTCGACAGCACGCTGGTCTGGCTGAACATGATGCTGCTCGCGCAGATCGCGATCATGCCGTTCGTGCTCAGCGTCTACACGACCTACTCGGGCGACGGCTACCAGTACGCGGTCGTGCTGTTCGCCACGATCCAGATCACGCTCGGGCTGACGTCCACGGCCATCTGGGAGTACGCCCGGCGGGCGCACCTCACGAAGTCCGGCATGCCGGAGGGCGTCTCGCACTACCTCACGAACCGCGGGCTCGCCAGCGCCCTGGTCTTCGCGATCTCGATCGGCATCTCGTTCTACAACGTGGCCTGGGCGGAGTACTCGTGGGTCCTCATCTTCGTCGCCCAGCGGTTCATGACGATGGAAGGCGACTAGGGCGCGCCGCCGGGGTTGAGGATCCGCGCGCCCTCTCCCTTCGTCACGTACACGTGCAGTCGGTCGCACGTGCCGCGGAAGAACTCCGTCCCGCGGTCCCCGAACGCGCGGTGGAGCGAGCTCGCGATCTCCGCGTCGGTGAGCCCGGGGGCGATCTCGGGCGAGAACATGCAGCGGAACACCAGGAACGTGTGGCCCTCGAGCGTGAACCGATCGGTCTCGGGGCTGGCGCAGAACGGACAGGCGAGCACGGGGAGGGAAGCGCGCCCGGGCCGATAACGCGTCCGGGCGCGCTCAGTCGATGTACCCGAGGGACCGGAGCTTCTCTTTGAGGTGCCGCTCGTCCTCCTCGGTGAAGGCGCCGGACGCCGGCTCCTCCGCGAGGCGGGCGAGCACGAACGCGACGTACGCGTCGAGCGACGGGAACGCGGAGCCCTCGCGCCGGGCGTCGAGCTGCGCGGCGAGCTCCTCGGGAATCTCGAGCCGTCGCGTCCGAGCGGGCGGGGAGGTCGCGCTCATCGAAGCGTCCCGTCCCTGCCTCCGCGGCTCTTAGGCTCTTGGGCCTATTCCCACTCGATGGTCGCGGGCGGCTTGTCGGTGACGTCGTAGAGCACCCGCACGACCTCGCCCACGAGCTCGCGGGTGATCCGCTGGGCGATCCGGCCCAGGACCTTCCGGGGGACCTCCATCGAGGTCGCCGTCATCGCGTCGATCGACTCGACCAGCCGGACGCTGACCGCCTCGCCGTAGACCCGGTTGTCGCCGGTGACCCCGACGGTGCGCACCGGCAGCAGGACGGCGAAGTACTGCCACGGCCGCGGGATCTCGCCGGCGGCGACCGCGCGCTCGACCTCCTCCTCCACGATCGCGTTCGCGACCCGGGCGCGCCGCACGCGATCGGCCGTCACGGGGCCGTTGACGCGCACCGCGAGCCCCGGACCGGGGAACGGCTGCCGGTCGGCGGCCGGGATGCCGAGATGGCGCGCGACCGCGCGCACCTCGTCCTTGTAGAGGTCCCGGAGCGGCTCCACGAGGACGAGCTTCGAGTCCTTCGGGACCCCGCCCACGTTGTGGTGCGTCTTGATCGTGTCCCGGAGCGCGCCTCCGCTCTCGATCCAGTCGGGGGCGATCGTCCCCTGGATCAGTCGGTCCGTCTGGAACGCCGCCGCCTCCTGTTCGAAGAGGCGGATGAACGCGGCGCCGATCCGCTTCCGCTTCTCCTCCGGGTCGGTGACGCCGGCGAGCGCGCCGAGGAATCCCTCGGCCGCGTCCGCGACACGGAACGAGAGCCCGCTGGCCCGGAAGTACGCGGAGACGGTCTCGACCTCGTGGGCCCGCAGGAGCCCGGTGTCGACGAAGATCGCGCGCGCCCGGTCCCCCAGGGCCTTCTGGGCGAGGAGCGCGGCGGTGGTGGAGTCGATGCCGCCCGAGGCCGCGACGATTGCCCGGCCCGGTACGTCGACCCGGAGCTTCGCGACCGCCTCGTCGCAGAACCGGGCCGGGTCGATCACGGCGACTAGGAGCTCCCGGCGGCGGGCTCCTCCCGCCACTTCGCCCGGTAGGCCTCGAGCTTCGGAACGACCCCGGGGTACTTGGTCGCGAGGATCTCCGCGGCGAGCAGCGCCGCGTTCTCCGCGGCGTCGAGCCCGACGGACGCGACCGGGATGCCGGGCGGCATCTGGACGACCGAGAGCAGGCTGTCGAGGCCCAGGCCTCGGTGGAGGGGAACCCCGATCACCGGCTTCAGCGTGCGGGCGGCCACCACGCCCGGCAGCGCCGCCGAAAGTCCGGCCATCGCGACGAAGACGTCCGCCTCGGGATCGCGCACGAGCCGGTCGACCTTGTCCGGGTTCCGGTGCGCCGACGCGACGTGCACGTCGCACGGGATCTCGAAGGCGGTGAGCCGCTCCCGCACCTTCTCCGCGATCTCGAGGTCCGACTTGCTCCCGACCAGCACGACGACCTTCACGGCCGTCCCGAGCCGCCCCCGAAGAAAACCTTTCGCCGGCGCGAGCCCCGCACCTTCATACCCCGGCGCGCCGAGTCGCGGGACCGGAGAACGATGCGGCTCCATCGCGGCGGACGGTTCCGAACGTGGCTCGGCGCCCGGCTGGGCGGCGACTTCGCGCTCGGCGACCGGGTCTGGCGGCGGATCCTCCACGCGCTGGGGGCGGCCGTGCTGATCTACTACGCGCTCCCCAACGACTTCTTCCTCGTCCTCCCGAAGGAGGACGTCCTGATCCTCGCGCTCGCCGTGGTGCTCGTCCTCGAGTTCCTCCGCCACTTCGTGCGGCTCGAGCTGCCCACGATCCGCCCGTACGAGACCGGGCGCGTCGGCAGCTTCGCCTGGTTCGCGGTCGCCATCGTGGCCGCGATCCTGTTCTTCCCGATGGCGATCGCCGCGGCCGTCGTGCTCGGATGTGCCCTCGTCGACCCCCTCGCGGGCGAGCTCCGTCGGCACGAGGCGTATCGGCCGATCGCCCGGTGGCTCCCCTTCGGCGTCTACGCGGCGCTCGCGTTCGTCGGGCTGGCGGTGCTCGGCGACTGGCCGGTCCTGGGCTCGATCGCGCTCGCGCTCCTCGCCGCCGCGATCGGCGTGGCCGTCGAGGGGCCCCGGTTCCGGTGGGTCGACGACGACCTGGGGATGACGCTGGGCCCAGCGATCGCGCTCTACGTGATCGGCGTGCTCGCGCTCCGCTATTGACGGGCGGGCGTTAGACGACCGGCGTCAGCGTTGCGTGCGGCGACCCCTTCTCGGGGTCCTGGCTGATCGCGTAGATCGTGGTCCGCGGCCGGATCCCGTAGATGCACGGGGCGTTGTCGATGTTGATGATCCGGAAGTACGTGTCCATCATGTTCAGGATCTCGCTCGAGACGAGCAGGCCCGGCTTCAGCAGCCCGATGCCCAGGTTCCCGACGTGCTTCGTCCGGGAGACGCCCTGGAAGTACATCCGGATGGCGACCTGGTCGCCCATCAGGCTCTCGAACGTGTCGAAGGCGTTGTACTCCAGGAACGGCTTCCGGTCGGGACCGGCGACCGCCTTCTCGGCGGCGACCATCGCCCGGGTCGCCTCGTCGCGGCCGAACCGGGCCATCGGCAGGATGTACGGGTCCTCGGTCTCGTTGACCGTGTAGTCCGGGATCCGCACCCGGGTGTCGAACAGGTTCGGCGGGATGTGCCGCACCAGCGTGTCGCGCAGCTTCTCGGGCGACTCGCCCGCCGCGAGCACCGCGATCAGCCCCCGCCCCTGGCCCAGGAAGTTCAGGAACGTGGGCGTGAACAGCATGTAGTAGTCGTCGATCCCGACGTTGACGTCGACCTCGAAGGCGTTGAAGCTCCC
>JASHYV010000130.1 GCA_030064695.1 Thermoplasmata archaeon | reverse complement strand
TCCGAGCGCGGCGTCGGAACGCTCCGTCGTCGACCGCGACCACGCGGGGATGGCGCTTCGCCAGCGCACGGCGCAAGGCTAAGCCCACCGCGGCCGTCGGTCGCTTCGGATGACCGCGCCGTCCGTCGCCGTGCGCTGCCCGCACTGCGGTGCGGACCTCCGGGTCGTCCTGGCCCCGGCGCCGCCGACGCAGTGGTTTCCGTGTCCGAACTGCCGGACCCCGGTGGCCGTCGTCGTGCCCCGCGACCCACCCCCCCTCTACTCGTGGGAGGTCCTGCCGGGCCTTTACCCTCCGCTCCCCCGCATGCGCCCCCCGCGCTGGAATTCCCGGCGCGCGGCCGTCCTGGCCCTCCTCGTCGCGGCGGTGCTGCTGCTCGCCTTCGCCGGGCTGATGGTGCTCTACGCGTACGCGGCCGGAGGCACGGGCTCGTTCGCGGTCAGCGGCTCGGTCTCGGAGACGACCTCGGGCGGCGCGACGATCCCGGCGCTGGGCGCGCGCGTGCTCCTCACGACCGAGTCCGGCGCGACCCAGTCCCTCGTGACCGGTCCGTCCGGCGCGTACGACTTCACCGGGGTGCCGACCGGCGGGCTCACCGTGAACGTGACCCTGTCGGGCTACGCGCCGGTCTCGGTCGAGGCGCTGGTCTCGCCGATCTACTCCGTGGGATCCTCCGGAGTCGACGTCGTGCTCGAGCCGGGCTCGCTCGGCAACGGCACCACGCTCGCGCTGTCGGCGTTCCCCACGCTCGAGTCGTTCGTGGCGTCGATCGGCGCGGGGGTCGTGCTGCTCGGGTTCGCGGCGCTGGTGTCGATCGGGGCGGCCTGGGTCACGCTGCGGTCGGACCGCCCGGCGGTCGGCGTGGTCGGCGGCGGCGCCGGCCTCTTCGCGCCGCTCGCCCTCGCCCTGCTGTCGCTCGACAGTCCGTTCCCTCTCGTGATCGCGGGCACCGGGATCGCCGCCGCGTTCGGCGCCTTCGCGCTCGGCGCCCGGGCCGTCGAGCTCACGCAGCGGTCGCCGGCGCCGGACCGCGACTAGCCGGGGCCCCCGCCCCGGGCCCGGCCCGGTGAGGCCCGAGCGCGGGTCGGCAGCGGGCGGCGTTGGGCGAAGCCCCCGGCGAGCGTATGGTAGGAGCCGACCTCGGGCTCGCCCCGCTGCCAGCAGAGGAAGACGACCTCTCCGTCGATCAATCCGTAGAAGTCGACGAGGCCGTTCTCGAGGCTCTTCACCTCAATCCCTTCGGCGCGCAGCGAAGCCATCGCCTCCTCGAGCCGCAGCGAGAGGTTCTTCCACTCCGCGTCGAGCCGGGCCTTGATCTCGTGGTCGGCGTGGTCCTCCGCGTCGACCTCGGCGCCCCAGAACTCGCCCAGGCGGTGCAGCTCTCCGTGGACCTCCCCCAAGCGGGCGACCCATCCGGCGAGCCGGGGCAGGAGCTCCGAGAGCTCGCCGATCCGGGCGTTCGCCTCGTCCACGCCCCAGAGCCGGGGAGGCACGACGGGAGCGTCGTCCTGCGAGCGGGCGGTTCGGTCCATCGGTCTACCTCAAGGAGCGCGTCAGTCTATATACCGACACGATGGGCCGAAGGTAACTCGGCGACGTCACGAAGTGCCCTCCGCGAGGCGCTCCACCGCCCAGCCCTTGGCCCGGTAGGCGTCGACCACCTGGGCCCCGTGCGCGGCGTCCCGGACCTCCAGCTCGACCTCGACCGTGACCTCCCCGGGAGGTCGGTCGGGCGACTCTCGGTTGTGGACGATGTGCCGGACGTTGGCCGACTCCTGGGCGGCGACCGCCAGGAACTCGCCAAGTCGGCCCGGGGTGTCGCGCAGCGGCGCCCGAAGTCGCAAGAGGCGGCCCTCCGCGGCAAGACCGATGAACAGGATCCGGTCGAGGAGGAACGGGTCCAGGTTTCCTCCGCTCACGACGAGGACGATCGGCCCGTCGCGCGCGAGCTCGGGGTGCTCGAGCAGGGCGGCGAGCGGGGTCGCGCCCGCGCCCTCGGCGAGGACCTTCGCCTGCTCGAGGAGCAGGAACGTCGCCCGAGCGATCGAGCGGTCCTCGGCGGTGACGCCCCGGACCCCGGCGGCCCGCAGCACGCGGAGATCGAGATCGCCCACGAAGCGCGTCGCGAGCCCGTCGGCGAAGGTATTGGGCCGGCGACCGACGACCACCCGGCCCTGCTCGAGCGAGGCCCGCAGCGTGTCCGCGCCGGCGGGCTGCACTCCGACGAGCTCGGCGGACGAGCCCCGGCCCCGCACGGCGCTCGCGATGCCCGAGAGCAGGCCGCCGCCGCCGACCCCGGCGACGATCCGCCGCACGTCGGGAAGGTCGTCGAGGATCTCGAGCCCCACCGTACCCTGGCCCGCGATCACGCGCGGGTCGTCGAACGGGTGGATGTAGGTGAGGTGCTCCGCCTCGGCGAGCTTCAGCGAGTGCTCGTGCGCCTCCTCATAGTCGGCGCCATGCAGCACGACCCGGGCGCCCATCGCCTGGGTGGCGTGCACCTTGAGCGGCGAAGCCGCGGCCGGCATGACGATCGTCGCCGGGATCCCGCGCTCGCGCGCCGCCCACGCGACGCCCTGCGCATGGTTGCCGGCGGACGCCGCGATGACCCCGCGGGCCGCCTCCTCGGCGGTCAGGTGCGCGATCCGGTTCGTGGCCCCCCGGAGTTTGAACGAGCCGGTCCGCTGCAGGTTCTCGAGCTTGAGATAGATCGGAACCTCGGGAAGTCCGGGGAAGGCGGGAGCGCGGACCATCGGCGTCCGCAGCACCCGA
>JASHYV010000129.1 GCA_030064695.1 Thermoplasmata archaeon | reverse complement strand
CCCGAAAAGCGGACGGACCGCTCCCACCGGGTGCGTACCGCCCTCACGGCGGGAGCCACGCGGCAGATCTGGCCCGATTTTGAACGCCGCTTCGGCGTCACGATCGTCGAGCTCTACGGGATGACCGAATGCGGCTGCACGACGCTCATGAACCCGCCGAACGCGATCCGGGTCGGGTCCATCGGCACGCCGCTCAGTTTTGTGGAGGCCGACGTCGTCGACGATGACGACCGCCCCGTGCCGGCGCACGTGCGCGGCGAACTGGTCGTCCGGCCCCGCGCTCCGTTCACGATGTTCTCCGGGTACCTCGGCAAGCCGGAGAAGACCGTCGAGGCGTGGCGCAACCTCTGGTTCCACACCGGCGACTTCGTGACGCGGGACGAGGACGGCTACTACTACTTCGTCGACCGGAAGAAGGACGTGATCCGACGGCGCGGAGAGAACCTCGCGCCGTACGATGTGGAGTCGGTCCTCAACCGGCACCCGTCGGTCTTCGAGTCCGTGGTGGTGGGCGTGCCGTCACCGGTCGGCGAGGAAGACGTGAAGGCGTTCGTCCAGCTGAAGCCGGGGGCACGGGCCTCCCCGGAGGAGATCTTCGCGTACTGCGCCGACCGACTGCCCTTCTTCATGGTCCCGCAGCTGCTCGAGTTCGTGGACGAGATCCCGAAGACCGCGAACCAGAAGTCCCAGCGGTACCTGTTGCGCGAGCGCCGCGGAGGCGTCGAGTACGACCGTTCGAAGATCGCCGGCGACCGCCGCTAGCGCCGCGGGGTCGCGGGACGCTCCCCCGCGCGTCCTCCTCGACACCAACGCCCTCTTCCTCCCCGTGCGCCGCGGATTTCCGCTGCTCGCCGAGCTGCAGCGCCTCGTGCCCGGAGCGCGGGTCGAGGTCCCGGAGGCGGCCCGGGCCGAACTGGATCGCCTCGTGGACCGCGGGGCGCCCCGGGCGACCGCCGCGCGCGCGTTTGCGGAGCTCCTCCCCACGGCACCCGCCCCCGGGCGCGGCGACGCGGCGATCCTGGCTGCCGCGCTGCGGCGGCGCGCGTGGGTCGTGACGTCCGATCGTGTCCTCGTCCGGCGACTCCGGGAGGCCGGCGTTACCGTCCTGACGCCGCGGGACCGGCACCGGCTCGAGGTCAAAGTGGGCCGTCCCCGCCTCGGAGCCGACAACCGTTAAGAGTGGTCCTCCGCTCGACACCGAGGAGCCGCTTCGCCGGGACCATGCGCGACGACGACCGGATGCTCGATCTGCCGAATCCCGAGTTCGGGAGCGGCGTGATCGGCGTCTGCGACATCTGCGGCGAACGTCAGGCGGTCATCGTCCTCAACAAGGAACGCTACAAGCTCTGCGTGATCGACTTCCTCAACAAGACGTGGCTCAAGACCGAAAAGACCCCGGGCGCGCCCGCGCCGCTCTACCGGAGCGAACGGGTCTCCTTCGAGTCCCACGTGCCGTCGACCGGAGCGGCTCCGGCGATCGCCCTCAGTCCGACCAAGGTGGTGCGTCGGGCGTCCATCCTGATCACGCCGGATGTCTACGGTCTGACCACGACGCTGCTCGATGCCGCGATCCGGTTCGCTCGGGAGGGGTTCGAGGTCCTCGTCCCGGATGTCGCCAAGACGGACGGGATCGGCGCCTCCCATCACGTCACCTTGCGCTCGAGCGCGCAGTTCCGCGGCGGCGTGGCCGCCGACTCGAAGCGGGTCACCGAACTTGTGGGGTTGTACTCGGACGCCCTCCAGTACGTCCGCTCGCGCGAGATGGTCGACCCCACGAAGAGCGCGATCTTTGGCGCCTCCTATGGGGGAAGCCTCGCCCTGGCGGTCGCGGCCCGGGACCCGAAGGTCGCCGCGGTGGCACTCGCCTATCCGATGCCGGTGCGACCGGCCGAGCTGGCGAAGCTCGTGACCGCCCCGATCTTCTGCGTGACCGGGACGCAGGATCGCTCGAGCTCGCGGGCCCGGGCCCAGCTGGACGCCCTCCGGGGCTCGACCTCCGCGCCGATCACGCTCTGGGACGTGCCGGGCGCCCGTCACCACTTCCTGTCCCGGGACCTACCGGCCTACGACCTCATCCGCGCCGAGGCGGCGTGGACCGCGATCGTCGGCTGGCTGAAGCAGCTCCTGATGCCGCCGCCGCCGCGACCGCCCGCGGTGCCGACCAAGCCGGCCAGCGCGGTGCTCCCGCCGACACCGCCCGCTCCGGCGGCCCCGAAGCCCGCCGCGCCGTCGCCCGCCGCCGGTCAGCCCGCCCCGGGCGGGCCGGCTCCGGCGTGAGCGGCGCCGTCGCTCGGGACCAGGCTCGCGGTCTCCACGAGCTCCTTCGCGGCCCGGGTGAACCGCATCAGTTTCGCGAGATTGCCCCGCACCTTGAACGTCCCGTCGAGGATCGCCTTCACCGGATCGACCTCGCGGCGCATCAGTCGCTGCCAGTTCTCGATCGTCCCTTCGTAGACGAACTCGCTCGGCACCGATCGCGCGTCCGCGTGGAACACCGCCGCCGAACAGACCCCGTGGGCGAGGGAGAGGTGGATCCCCGGAGCGGGCGCGTTCGCGTCGGCCGGCTTCACGAGAAGCAGGATGTCGCCCTCCCAGGCCTTCGCCGC
>JASHYV010000128.1 GCA_030064695.1 Thermoplasmata archaeon | reverse complement strand
CGGGAGGTCGCCCACCGCCCCGACACGGTGCTGGTCCACGGGGGTTCGGACGAGGTCGACCGGCTGGGGACCGCCCTGGGCCGCCCGCCGGAATATCTCACGAGCCCGAGCGGGGTCGTCTCGCGTCGGAGCGACGCGGCCCATCTCGAGGTGCTGATCGCGGCGATGTCGGGGAGCGTGCAGACGCGGCTCGTCGCCCGGCTGCTCGCGCTGGGAGGTCGGGCCATCGGCCTCTCGGGCGTGGACGGAGGGCTCGTCCGGGCCACCCGAAAGGAGTCGGTGCGCGCCGTCGTCGACGGCAAGGTCCGCATCCTCCACGACGACCTCTCCGGTACGATCGAGCGCGTCGACCGCACCTTCCTCGATCTGATGCTGGGGGCCGGATGGCTCCCGGTCGTCGGACCTCCGGCGGTGACCGCGCAGGGAGAGGTGGTCAACGTCGACGCCGACCGGCTCGCGGCGGCGGTGGCGGTCGCCCTGGGCGCCGAGGCGCTGCTCCTGCTCACGAACGTCCCCGGGCTGCTGCGGGACCCGAGCGACCCCGCGTCGACGATCCCGACCGTGGTACGGGGCGAGATCGACGCCGTGCTGCCGTTCGCCGGCGGCCGGATGAGAAAGAAGGTGCTGGCGGCCCGCGAGGCGCTCGAGGGTGGGGTCGGCCGCGTCGTCATCGGGCCGAGCGCCGGCGCCACGCCCGTCGCGGCCGCCCTCGCGGGCCAGGGCACGGTGTTCCAGTGACCTCGGGACCCGAGTTCGCGAGCCACGGCCAGCGGCCGATCGAGCTGGTCCGTGGCGAGGGGGCGTACCTGTGGGACTCGAGCGGCCGCCGGTACGTCGACCTCGGCGCCACCCACGGCGTGGGAAACCTCGGCGCGAGCCCGCCCGAGGTTGCGGAAGCGGTCGCCCACCAGGCCCGCGAGCTCCTCTACCTCGGCAGTGGCTACCGCAGCCCGGTGCGCACGGCGTTCCTGGAGAAGCTGCTCCATCTCCTTCCGTCCTCCTTCGGCTCGGTGTTCCTGTCGAACTCGGGCACCGAGGCGGTAGAGACTGCGATCAAGATCGCGCGCGGGGGCACGGGGCGTCCGGGCGTCGTCGCTGCCCTCCGCGGATTCCACGGGCGCACGTTGGGCTCGCTCAGCGCCACGTGGCGCCGGGAACTGCGGGAACCGTTCGAGCCGCTCGTTCCGGGCTTCTCGCATGTTCCGTACAACGACGTCGCCGCGCTCGAGGCCGGGGTCTCGGATCAGACCGCGATGATCCTGCTGGAACCGGTCCAGGGCGAGGGGGGCGTCCACGTCGCCACGCCGGAGTTCTTGAAGGCCGCCCGCGCGGCCGCGGACCGAACGGGCGCTCTCCTCGCCTTCGACGAGGTGCAGACCGGCATCGGCCGGACCGGGCGCATGTTCGCCTTCGAGCGCTGGGGGATCGTCCCCGACGTGCTCACGCTCGCGAAGTCGCTCGCCGGTGGCGTGCCGATCGGGGCCACGGTGACGACCCCCGAGGTCGAGAGCCGCTTCCGCGGGACCCACCACTCGACGTTCGGCGGGAATCCGCTCGCCTGCGCCGCGGGGTCGGCCGCCCTGGACTTGGCCGTCCGGGAGCACCTCCCCGAACGGGCGGAACGTCTGGGCGCGATCGCGCAGGAGACCTTTCGCGCGCTCTCTCCGCAGGCCGTCCGGGAGGTACGGGGCCTCGGCCTCCTCCTCGGGGTCGAGCTGCGGGAGCGGGTCGCTCCCACGCTCCAGGAACTCGAACGGCGCGGCTATCTCGCCATCTCCGCCGGCCCCTCGGTCCTCCGATTGCTCCCGCCGCTGGTCATCCCCGAGGAGGAGTGGCGCGGCGCGCTCGACGCGATCGTCGAGGTGATCGGCCGTGGATGAGGCGCGGCTGCTGGAGCGCCTGGTCGCCCAGTACTCCCCGTCGGGACGCGAGCGGGCGGCCGCGACGGAGTTCGTCCGCATCGCGCGCGAGCTCGGCTACGCCGCCCGCCTCGACGGGATCGGCAACGGGATCGCCCGGCGCGGGAAGGGCCATCCCCGGATCCTCTTCCTCGGACACATCGATACGGTCGAAGGCGAGCGCCCCGTGCACCGGGAGCGCGGCACCGTCCACGGTCGGGGCGCGGTCGACGCGAAGGGCCCGATCGTCGCCGCGCTGGTCGCCGGACTCCAGGCCGAGGGGCCGGGCGAGTTCGTCGTCGCGGCCGCGGTCGGCGAGGAGACCGACAGTCACGGGGCGCGCTACCTGCTCTCGCACCTCTCCCCCGACTTCGTGATCGCCGGCGAGCCCAGCGGTTGGGACGGTGTCACGATCGCGTACAAGGGAGAGCTCCAAGTCGAGGCGACGTTCCGGGGGGAGCGCACCCACTACTCTTCGCCCTGGCCCACGACCGCCGACGTGGCGCTCGACTGGACCGCCGCCGTGAAGGCGTACGCCGGGCGGCATGCGGGCGCGTCCCCGTTCCGGACCCTGACCGCCAAGGTCGTCAGCGTCGACTCCACCGGGCGAGCCGGTGAGGAGACGGTGCGTGCCGTCCTGGACCTCCGCATCCCGCCCGGCCTGACCGCGCGCGAGGTCCGCCACGGCCTGCCTGGCGAACCCGGCCACCCTGAGATCGTGGAGCGGATCCACGTCGACCCGATCGAGCTCGAGCGTACGAACCCGGTGGTCCTCGCCCTCGTCCGCGGGATCCGGGCCGGCGGGTCCACGCCCACCATCTGGCGCAAGGCCGGCACCTCCGACCTGAACCTGGTCCTGCCGGCGTGGCGGGTACCGGGCGCCGCCTACGGTCCCGGCGATGCGAAGCTCGACCATACGGATCGCGAGGCGCTCACCGAGATCGAGCTCCGGCGGTCGATCTCGGTGCTCGCGCACGCGCTGCGGGAGCTTCAGGGAACGCGGATCGGACCCCCGACGTAGCGACCGGCCCCCCAGACCGGTCGGTGGGTGGAGGGGCCGGCGACGGAAGATTGAATTATTCGCAGGATAGCGCCGGGTCGGGGGTACGCCTCGCGTCCGACCACCGCACCCGATCGGCCACCGTCGTGGGTCTCTCCCTAGTGCTGGTGGCGGTCCTGCTCGCCTCCTCCCTAGGCGGGGCTTCCGTGACGGCCCGAGCCCTCGCTCGTCCGCTCGCTGCGGGCACCGGCTCGTCGCCGCTCGCGACTCCGAAGCCCGGATCGAGCGGGTACCTGGGCTCGGTGGCCGAGACGCTGATGCTCTACAACCGCACCGTATTCTCCGGCTACTTCGCGGCGAACTCGACGACCTATCCCATGCAAGCGGCGTTCGATCCGGAAAACGACACGTTCTGGGTGGGAGGGGGGAACCCCGGAACCGGAACCAAGGGCATCGACGTGGTCGATCCGGCGACGGACCTGGGCGTCCGCATCGTGCCCGGAGGCTACGGGAGCGGGGTCGCTTACGACAACCGGACCAATACGATGTGGATCACCGGGGGCGATGACGACGACTCGGTCTCCGTCTACAACGCATCGACCTACGCCTTCGAAGGCACGGTGGGCACCGGGATCACCCCGCTGTACGACGTCTACGATTACGAGACCAACTCCATCTTCGTCTCCAACTTCGGGAACGCCAACGTCACCGAGATCGGCGCGACCAACCTGACCTCCTGGGCGAACGTGGAGGTCGGCGCCGGCCCGGGCGAGATCGGCTTCGATCCGAACAACGGAGAACTCTACACGCCGACCACGTCCGGTGAGAACCTGACCGTGTTCTATCAGCGTACGGGGGTTCCCCACGACGGGATCTCCCTGCCTTCGGCGTACGAACCCAGCTGGCTCCTGGTCGACCCGGAGAACGGCATGGTGTACGTGGCGAGCGACTCCCCGGGCTTCGTCATCGTGAACACCGCCACCAACTCTACGGTCGGCACCGTCGCCCTGCCCGGCGACGACACCAACCCGTACGACGGAATGGCCCTCGACCCGGCGAACGACTCGCTGTTCGTGGGGGCCTACGAGCACAACGCGGTCGCGGAGTTCGCCCCCGCGCCGACCACCGCCGACGCCGCCTATCAGGCGGTCACCGACCTGGCCACGGGTTCGGACCCAATCGGCATGGCGTTCGACCCGACCCTCGACAGCGTCCTCGTGGTGGAGCAAGACTATAGCGACGAGGCCTCGGCGAACGTCACCGTGATCTCGGCGGCCAACAACGCGATCGTGGGGGGTGCCCCGCTCTACAACCTGCCGTACGGCATCGCGTACTCGTCAGCCCATCACGCGGCGTACGTCTACGACGGACAGTCGGGCGATCTCGACATCCTCAACGAGTCGACCCTGGCGCTCGAGCGGACCGTGTTCGTTGGCTACACGGGGCCCAACGAGCTCGGGTTCGCGGGCTTCGTGGCCTACGACCCGGTGAACGACACGGTGTACGTGACCTTCCGGGCCTCCGCCTCCGTCGCGGGCGACGTGGCGGTGGTCAACGCGTCGACGTACGTCGTGACCGATCTGCCGTCCGGGTACTTCTCCGGCCCCACCGGGGTCGTCTACGATCCCACCAACGAGCGAATCTTCGTCGCCGATGCCGACTCGGACCAGGTCGCGGACTTCGTCCCCGGGGATCTGCTGGGCTCCCTGAGGAATATCTCGGTCGGGTCGTTCCCTCTCGACCTGGTCTTCGACTCCGGCAACGACGGGATCTACGTCTCCAACTGGGACAGCGAGAACGTGAGCGTGATCCACGCCGCGACCGGGGTCGTGATCGCCCAGCATCCGAGCACCGGTGACGAGCCGGTCGGACTCGCCTACGATCCCGCGGACGGGGACATCTACGTGGCGAACTCCGGAGCGTACTCGCTCAGCGTCATCTCCGGCGCGACCAACACGTCCGAAGGGGCGATCGACCTCGGGTATGCGGCTCACCCTGAGTTCCTCACCTACGACCCGATCAATGAGACGGTCCTGGTGAGCGAGCCGGCCGCGGAAGCCGGACTGCCCGGCACGCAGCTCGATTTCGTGAACGCGACCAACGCCTCGGGGTACGGGTACCTCTCGATCGGCGAGGACCTGGGCCCGATCGTCTGGGACCCGGACACCAGCGCTGCCCTGCTCTCGGGCACGTACCCCGGCGCGGTCTACGAGGTGTCGACCGGCGCGATCAAGACCCCGCCTCCCCCTCCTCCGAC
>JASHYV010000127.1 GCA_030064695.1 Thermoplasmata archaeon | reverse complement strand
TTGCCGACTTGTAAAAGTATCGTTTGGGCACGAGCATGCGGACCGGACCGCCGTGCTCGAGGGGCAGCGGCTGGCCCTCCACCGAGTGCGCGAGCAGGACGTCCTCGTCCAGCAGCGCCTCGTAAGGCAGGGAGGTCGTGAACCCCTGCTCGCACTCCATGACCACGAAACGCGCCAGCGGCCGAACCCCCGCCGCCTCCGCAACGGCCCGGAACGGCACCCCGCTCCAGTGCATGCCCAACTTCGTCCAGGACGTGACGCAGTGGACATCGCACTCGATGGTCTTCTGGGGCAGGCGCAGCAGGTCGGCGAACGAGAGCGTGTTCGGACGATCGACCTCCCCGTGGACCTCCAGCGTCCAGCTCTGCGGGGTGAGGTCAGTGGGTACGAGGCCCGCATGGAGCACAGGCCAGCCGTGGGTCACGATCTGCCCGGGCGGGACCCGGTCCGACACACTCCGACGGTCCCGGAGGACCGCTTAACCTCTCCGGGTTACGCGGGGCCCCGGCGGCGGCGCAACTGCAGTTGATCGCCGGACCAGTCGAACGCGAGGCGAGTCCGCGGTTGCCAGCGGCGACGTCGGTCCCAGAGCGCGCCCACGAGCAATGGAAGGCCGATCGAGGCTTCCACGTGGGCCATCGCCCGCGTCGCGGTCTTCGCGATCTTCCCCCACGACTGCGCCTCGTCGAGCGTGCTGCCCGAGAGCCCGCCCCAGTGCGGGACGTCCGTCGTGATCTGGAGCGCGTAGTGGTGGCCCTCGCCCTCTCGGCCGAACGCGTAGTTCGCCATCACGATCCCGTCGTTGATCCAGTTCTTCGGGGTCCCCCCGCCGATGTAGACCACGGCGGTCCGCGGGGAACGGGCGAGGATCTGCACGAGCTCGTAGTTGTCGCGGATCGCGTCCAGGATGAAGCGGTCGGGGCGGGCCCGGTTCGCCTGGTAGTACAGCGTGAGCCCGATGCCGATCGAGCTGTCAATGAGCGCGGGAGAGAACACCGGGATCCCGCGGCGCGCGGCGGTCGCGAGGATCGAGTCGGCGTCGGGGAACTTCCGGCCGAGGAAGCCCAGGTACTCGCGCGACGAGGCGGGCCGGCGCGGGAACTCGTTGGTGATCTTCCCGATGATCCGGTCCGTGTCCTCGAACTTGAGCTCGTCGACGTAGGTGTCGTAGATCCGGTCGAGGTACATCGCGCGCAGCGCGACATCGTCCGCGCTCGGCGTGCCCATCCAGTGGCGGCCGCCGATCGACTGGTACAGGTCCTGGTAGAGCACCGCCCCCGTCGAGACGACCACGTCGACGAGGCCCCAGTCGACGAGGTCCCGGAGCACTTTGCGCAGGCCGGCCGCGATGAGCGGCCCGGACAGACCGAGCAGGATCGTCGGTCGCTTGGGGTCCCGCAGCGCGTTCTCCCACACTTCGAGGCAGCGGCCCAGGTTGCGGGCCTGGATCGAGCTCGAGCGGAACTGGTCGAGCAGATCGCCGAGCCCCCCGCTCCCTCGGGTCTCGTCGACCGGGCGGACGGGCTTCTTCAGCACCTTCCGACGTCGGTCCGAGAGGGAAGGGGGCACGGCGGCGCCAATCCGGCCCTCCCCATAAGCGCTCGCGCGCCCGGCCGCCCCTGCGGGGGATGCGGCGCCGGCCACCCCAACATTAAAGCCCTCCATGCGCACGGCGGTCGCGAGGTGCCGGGTGCCCTCCCTGCCGTCCCCCGCCCTCCGCGCGATCCAGGGTCTCGCGGAGAGCTCCGGGCGTACCGTCATCGTCGCCGGCCCACCCATGTCCGGCAAGACGGCGCTGCTGGGCGAGTTCCGCGAACAGCTCAAGGAGGACGGCGCCCGGATCATCGAGCTGCGCGGGAGCTACCGCAGCCGCTCGGTCCCGTATGGAGCGCTGGACGGCCTCCGAGGGGCGCCCAGCGGGAACGGGGAAGAGGCCGAGAACGGGGTTCCCGAGGTGCCGCCCGTCCCGGTCGCCCCGATGGGCTATCTGCCCGATCGGCTCCCGCGGAGCCGGCGTAGCCGAGCCGGGGCGCCTCGGACGACGTTCCTCGGACAGCCCGTCCGCGCTCGCTCCGCGAACGAAGGGAACCCGGACGCGTTCTGGCGAGAGATCCTCCCCGAGTTCGTCGGCGAGGCCCCGCACCCCGTCGCGATCCTGATCGACGACGGGGCGCTCTTCGACTCGGAGAGCCGGGAGTTCGTGGTCAACCTCTCGAACCGCGCCCGCCTCCGGCCGTTCCTGATCGTGCTCGCCGTCGACACTTCGGTCCCGGGCTATGTCGCATGGGAGGAGGCGTTCCTGGGCCGCGGGGACGTCGACTGGATCCGGATCTCCGAGGGGCAGCCCGATCCGCGGGAGGCGCACCGCTTGAAGTCGCTGTTCGACGACATCCCCTCCGTCACCCAGCGGGTCGTGGGCTACGTGGGGCTCCTCGGCGGGTCGGTGGGCGAGGTCGTGCTCTCGCGCGTCACCCGTCTCAACTTCACGCAGCTCGCGGAGGCGCTGCTCCCCGCGACCGGCGTGGGCCTCGTGAAGGTCCAGGACGGGAAGGTGCAGATCCCGCACCTCGCCTGGATCCCGATCGTCGGCGACCTCCTGCCCGAGACGCAGCGGCGGGAGATGCACCTCGACATCGCGAACGCGCTCGCGGCCCTGTCGCCCGAGCCGAGCCTCCAGCGCCGCATCGAGGTCGCCCGGCACTTCCTCGCCTGGTACCCGGGCCCGATGGCGCTCCGGCACCTGCTCGAGGCGGCGGAGCTGAGCCTCCATCTGCAGTCGTATGACACCGCCGAGGAGTTGCTGGCTCAGGCGATCAGCTGCCTCGGCGCTTTGCCGCCGGCGGAGCGGACCCAGTTGGAGCCGGAGCTGCGCCTCCTCCACGCCCGGGCGCTGTTCCCCGCGGGACGGCTGTCGGAGGCCGAGTCCGAGCTCCGCGACGGGGTGAACGGCGCGCTCTCCGCCGGAGTGCAGGCCGCCGTCCTCACCGAGTGGGTGGAGCCGCTGATCCTCGACATGCGGGTGGTCGGCCCGCGCCCGTCGCTCGCGACCGCGTTGGTCGAACTCGTCGAGCGGTGCCACGACACCCGCATGATCGAGCTCGAGGTCCTGCTCGAGGCGCTGATCGCCGAATTCCATTACGAGCGAAACTGGCCGGAGAAAGCGCGCCAGGAGTCGCACCGGGCGGCGCTGCTCGCGCGGAAGCTGCCCGAGGGGCACCTCCAGGCGATCGCGCTGCTCGCGGTCGGGCTCTCCCGGATCGAAGGGTCCGTCGAGGAGCAGGCGCTCGCCGGGCGGTTCCTCCAGGCGGCGCGCCTGCTGCTCGGGCGCTCCCGACGCTGGGAGCTCGACCACCTCGCGGAGGACCTCGAAGCCCGGCTCGCCGAGGTCCAGGGCGACGTGCCGCGGGCCCGCATGCTGCGCGAGCGGGGCCTGCTCGCGTTGCAACGCCAGCGCCTGCTCCCGGTCGAGCTGTACCACCAGCTGGGGATCGCGGAGATGCTGCTGGACAGCGGGGCCACGAAGAACGTGAGCGCGAACCTGACCCGGGCGCGCACGATCAGCGACACGCTGCACCTCCTGCCGCCCTCCCCGGCGCTCCTGCGCACCTGGCTCCTCGAGGCCCGGCACCTCGCCATCGGGGAGTCGCTGGACTCCGCCCGGGACCGGCTCTCGGCGATCGCCGATGAGCCCGGGCCCGACGGCATTCCCCGGATCCGGGCCGAGGCGCTCCTGAGACTCGCGCTGCTCGAGACCGCCACCGGCCGCACCGAGGTCGCCGCCGAGCTGCTCGCCCGGCTGAAGGAGCCGGACGTGCTGAGCGCGCTCCCCAAGCCGCTCCGGCCGGGCGTGGACCAGCTCGAGAGCTGGGCCCCGTTGAGCGAGCACGGCGGCGCCCGCCTGCCGCCGGCGTCGCCGTCAGGGCGCCGCGAGACTCCCCAGCGTCGGGAACGCGCCGGGAACCAGCCCGTACGCAATCGTCAGCGCGCCGACGATCACTAGCACCACCACGACGATCCGGTCGAGCTTGCGGGCGTCGACCCGGGTTCCGAGCTTGGAGCCGAGATACGCGTCCCACGCCGCGACCAGCACGAGCCCGAGCGCCCCCGCGACCAGGACCAGCAGCCAGCCCCAGTCCGCGACGAAGACGATCTCGAAGATCATCGTCGTGTCGCCGAGCTCGAGGAGGAGGATCGTCAGGAAGGCCGCCACGAACGCCGAGCGGGCGTCGCGCTGGGCCTGCGCCGTCTCTGCCCCGGCGTGGAAGTAGAGCCAGGCTGCGTAGCCGATCAGGAACGATCCCCCGGCGATCCGCAAGAGGCCGATCCGGCCCGGGCCCAGCGCGGCGGCGAGCGCCGCGCCGACGCTGACCGCGATCGCGGTCGTGATCACGAAGGCGCTCGCGCCGCCCGCCCACGTGGGGAGCGGGCGGTTCCGGCTCGCCAGCGCGATCAGCGCGAAGCTCGTCCGGTCGAAGAACTCGAAGCCGCCCACCACGGCGAGGACGAGCAGAAACCCCCCGAGCAGCGCGAGGTCGACCACCGCGACCTCCGGCTACGCGAGATGGTGGAGGAAGTCCTCGACGGTCCGGTCGCAGTAGGCGCACTGCAGCACCACCGGGGAGCGGCTCGCCACCAGGAACTCGCTCTCGACCGGTTCCGGCTGGTGCGTGATGCAGTTCAGATTGGGGCAGGAGAGCACGCCGACGATCCGCTCGGGGAGATCGACGCCCCGCTTGTCCTGCACCTTGAAGTCCCGGATGATCGAGATCGTGGCGGTCGGCGCGATGAGCGCGATCGCGTTCACCTTCCGGGGCGAGAGCTCCATGTTCTCGACCTTGACGATGTCCTTCCAGCCGAGCTTCCCCGACCGGACGTGGAGCGCGATGCTCACCGTCGAGTCCTTGTCGAGCGAGCCGACGCCGATGATCCGGAGGAC
>JASHYV010000126.1 GCA_030064695.1 Thermoplasmata archaeon | reverse complement strand
CGCGCGATGAGGCCCGTCGCCTATCCGCTCGCATCCCCGCTGGTCTCCTGGCCCGCTGGGACAGCATGACCTTGCTGCGTGGCGCGGCGTCCCGTCTCCCGCGATCGCTGCTTCGCTCCATGCCGCGTCCGGTCGCCCGCGCCTGGGGCGATCTCTTCGGCATGTAGGGGGCCGGGCCCCTCAGTACACGACCTCGGACCGATCACCCAGGACCACGTGCAGTTCGTGATCCGTGGGAGCGTCGCCCACGAGCGTCACCTCGCGGCCCACCACACTGTCGGCGAGGCGCACCCCGCGCAGCCGGGCGCCCGCCAGCACGATGGAGTTGCGGACCCGACAGCGGTCGATCGTCACCCCGTCGCCGATGGCGCAGTCGGGCCCGACCTCGGAATCCGGGGCGATGGTCACGTTCCGGCCGATCAGAGTGGGACCGACGATCCGAGCGCCCCGACTGACCCGGCTGCCCGAGCCCAACCCGACCGATCCTTCCACGATCGCCCCGGGCTCCGTCGTTCCTTCGCGAGCGAAGGCCGAGGCGGGCAGCGTGCCCAGAATGAGTCGGTTCGCCTCCAGGAGGTCCTCGGGACGACCCGTGTCCTTCCACCAGCCCCCGAGCTGGAGCACCCGCACCCGATCGCCGTCCTGCCAGAGCCGTCGGATCGCGTCGGTGATCTCCAACTCCCCCCGCGCGGAGGGAGACAACGACCGGACGATCGGGTGGATCCGTTCGGTGAAGAGATAGACCCCGACCAGCGCAAGGTCGCTGCGGGGCTGGGACGGCTTCTCCTCGATCGAACGGATGCGGCCGTCCTCGAGCTCGACGACGCCGTACCGCTCGGGATGCGCTACTGGCGCGACGCCGATGATCGCGTCGGGTCGACCCGACGCGAACGCGTCCAGGTACTCCTTGGGTCCGGACTGCAGCAGGTTGTCACCGAGGTACATCACGAAGGGCTCGTCACCGAGGAAGGGCTGGGCGAGAAGGACCGCGTCGGCCAGTCCCCGCGGCACGGGCTGCTCCAGGTACTGCACCTCGAGCCCGAACGGCCGGCCGTCGCCGACCGCCTCCCGAATGCCCTCTTGCACGGGACCGAGCACGACCGCGACCTCGCGGATTCCGGCCTGCGCCAGTTGCCGCAGGCCGTAGAAGAGGATCGGCTGGTTGGCCACCGGCAGCATGTGCTTGTTGCCGGTGAACGTCAGCGGGCGGAGCCGAGTTCCGTGACCCCCGGCGAGTACGAGACCTTTCATCGCGCTCCGCGAGGGACCCGACCGCCCCTCCCTCCGGGGGGTCGACGAAGGTAATTTAGACTGCGGGGGAGTGCCGCGCGCCGGTGAAGGTCTTCGTCACAGGTGGCGCGGGGTATCTCGGGTCGACCCTCGTTCCCGAGCTCCTCCGGCGGGGCCACGAGGTCACCGTCGTAGACCGGTTCTTCTTCGGCGACCGGGTCTTCGACGGTCTGCATCGACCGGCCGGCCTGACCACCGTACGAGAGGACATCCGGTGGGTAGAAGGACGGCGGCTAGAGGGCCACGACGCGGTGCTGGACCTCGCAGCGCTCTCGAACGACCCCGCGGGGGATCTCGACCCGTGGAAGACCTACGAGATCAATTACCTGGGGCGGGCGCGGATCGCGCGACTGGCGCGTGAAGCGCGCGTCGAGCGGTACGTGCTCGCGTCCTCCTGCTCCGTGTACGGCTTCCAGCCGGGGCTGCTCGACGAGACGATGCCCCCGGCCCCGCTCACGGCCTACGCGCGGGCGAACGTCCTGGCCGAGAGCGACACGCTGCCGCTCGCGAGCGAGCGATTCTGCACGAGCGCCGTCCGATTCGCCACGCTCTACGGGCTCTCGGCCCGGATGCGCCTTGACCTCGCCGTCAACGGGATGGTCGCGGGGGCCTGGAAGAACGGGCGGATCCCGATCATGAAGGACGGCACCCAGTGGCGCCCGTTCCTGCACGTGCGCGACGCCGCTCGGGCGCTCGCCGAGATCCTGGAACAGCCGGCGAGCCGGATCCGGGGCCAGGTGTTCAACGTGGGCTCTCCGGACCAGAACTTCCAGATCGCCCGTCTCGCCGAGCTGATCGCGGCGTCGATGCAGTCTCCCGCGACGTTGGAGTGGTACGGCGACCCGGACCGCCGCTCGTACCGGGTCGATTTCCGGCGCAGTCAGGAGCAGCTCGGCTTCTCGACGACTTTGACCCCCGCCGACGCGACGCAGGAGATCGAGACGGCGCTCCGATCGGGCGAGCTGGTCCCGTCCTCGCGTCATCTGACGGTTGACTGGTACCGGCACTTGCTTTCGGACCCGGAGGCGGGCGCCACGGTGGCGTTGCGCGGCGTCGTGCTCTAGCGCACGCCCGCGGGAGTCTTCCTCAGGGTCAGGCTACGGATCCGGCCGACGGGTCGCGTCATCTGTTCTCAGTCAAGAGTCGGCTCAGCGCTTCCCGCAGTGGGGTGTATTGGACCCCGTCGGCCGTCGAGCGGCGGACGTCCAGGGAGGTGTCCGCAGGACGCGGCGCGGACCACTGGGTCATCTCCCGGCGGGTGGCGGGCACCACCAGTCCCGCCTCGGCGCCGAGCAGTTCCGCCACGGTCCGGGCGAACTCATACCGGGAGTACGACACGGGCCCCCCGACGTGGTAGACTCCGGCGCGGCGGAGCTCAAGAAGCTTCGAGATAGCCTCAGCCAGGTCTGGAAGATACGTTGCGGTGACGCGCTGGTCCGTCAGGGCCCGTACCGATCGGCCCGCCCGAAGGCTGTCGCTGACGTACCGGTAGAACTGCACCTTGCTGCTCCGTGCGGTCTCCCCGAAGGGTGAGGAGATCCGTAGGACGAGGGCATCCGTTGGGAGCACCTGCTCCCCCCGAAGTTTCGATCGGCCGTACTCGTTGACGGGACCGGTGGGGTCGTCCTCCGAGTAGTGACCCCGAGCGCCGTCGAATACGTAATCCGTCGAGATGTGCACCAAACGAAAGCCAAGCTCGGAGCGAACACGGGTGAGGTTCTCGACCACGAGACGGTTGAGTTGGTCCGCTAGGTCCGGCTCGCGCTCGGCACGATCCACGTCAGCAAGTCCGACACAATTGACCACGACCTGCGGGCGAAGTTCCGCGAGACCACGACGCAGGGCCCCCTCATCGGTTGCGTCGACCGCCGCCAGCCCCTCGCGTGGGTGCAGCGAAGTCCCGGTCGCGGCCAACGGCTTCAGCAGCGAGCCTCCGACCAGTCCGCTCGCCCCGAGGACGACCGTCCCGGCCATCGGCTCACTTGTGGGGGGCCGCGTTCCAATCCCAGGCCTTCCCGACCCGGGGGTCGCGCAGATTGCCGTTGATCGAGGTCGGGACGAGGCTCGGATCGTTCCATGGACGTCGGATCTCGTCGGGCTTCGCCGTGTCGTAGAGTCGCGTGACGAAGTACACGGTCTCGGAAGGAACGGGGCTCACGCACTTCGTCCCGTGCCAATAGTGTCCCGGTATGAGCACGGCTTGGAGCCGGTCGCCGCTCACCACGATTTCGTCGAGCTCGCCCTTCGCCGCCTCGTCCCGGTCGTTAAATGCGCAAATCTTGAGGGCTCCGCG
>JASHYV010000125.1 GCA_030064695.1 Thermoplasmata archaeon | reverse complement strand
AGGTCCCGGAGCACCTCGACGCGCTTCAGCGTCTCGACGTCCGAGTGGAGGTACCGGACCCGGAAGTTGAGGTTCGCGAGGTAGCTCGACAGCTGCTCCGCGGTCGCCTTGGTGAGCGTCGTGACCAGCGCGCGGTCGCCCCGCTCGGCGCAGGCCCTCAGCTCCTGCACGAGGTCCGCGATGTGGCCCTCCAGGGGCCGGATCTCGATCGGCGGGTCGACCAGGCCGGTCGGCCGGATGATCTGCTCGACGACCCCCTTCGACGCCTTCCGCTCGAACGGCCCCGGCGTGGCCGAGACGAAGATCGCCGTCGGCACGCGTTCCAGGAACTCCGGGAACTTGAGGGGACGGTTGTCCCGGGCGGACGGGAGCCGCCAACCGAAGTCGACCAGGTTGTCCTTTCGGGCCTTGTCGCCCTTGTACATCCCCTGGAGCTGGGGGATCGTGACGTGCGACTCGTCCAGGAAGACCAAGAGGTCCTTCGGGAAGAAGTCGAGGAGCGTGTACGGCGGCTCCCCGGGCTTGCGACCCGCGAAGTACCGGGCGTAGTTCTCGATCCCGGCGCAGTAGCCGGTCTCCTTCAGCATCTCGATGTCGTAGTCGACCCGGCCCTTCAACCGCTGGGCCTCAACGATCTTCTCCTCCTTCTGCAGCTGGGCCACCCGGACGTCGCGCTCCTTCTCGATCTCCTTGACAATGCCGAGCAACCGTTCGTCGACGGTGAGGAAGTGCGTCGCCGGGAAGATCATGAGCTGGGACAGGTCCCGGCGCTCGTCCTGGGTGACCGGGTCGAGCTCCACGATCGCCGAGATCGCGTTCGCGTCCAGGACGATCCGGTGGATCGTTTCGCCGGCGCCCATGACGTCGATCGTGCCGCCCCGGACCCGGAAGCGCCCGCGCTTCAGCTCGACGTCGTTGCGCTGGTACTTCATCCGGACCAGCCGGTCGAGGAACTCCTTTCGGCCGATCGTCTCGCCGACGTGGACGTCGACCACCGAGGTGCGGTAGTCCTCGGGCGAGCCCAGCCCGTAGATGCAGCTGACCGAGGCGACGATCAGCACGTCGCGTCGCGTGAGGAGCGCCTGCGTCGCGCGATGCCGGAGCCGGTCGATCTCCTCGTTGATCGAGGCGTCCTTCTCGATGTAGAGATCGATCTGCGGTACGTAGGCCTCGGGCTGGTAGTAGTCGTAGTAGCTCACGAAGTACTCGACCGCGTTGTTCGGGAACAGGGCGCGGAACTCGCTCACCAGCTGCGCGGCGAGCGTCTTGTTCGGGCTCACGACGAGGGTCGGCCGCTGGAGCTGGGCCACCGCGTGCGCCATCGTGAACGTCTTGCCGCTGCCCGTGACGCCCAGCAGCGTCACGTACTTCTCGCCCGCTCCCACCCGGCGCACGATCTCGGCGATCGCCGCGGGCTGGTCGCCCTGGGGCACGAGGTCGGTCTCGAGCTGGAACCGGCCCGGAAGTTCGGGCGCAGGATCGGCCGCGCGTGGCGGCGTCACGGGGCGACCCCGGTCCTCCGGGTCGCTCCGTAACCCAGCGGATCGATCGTGACGACCTCGAAGCCCAGCTCCCGGAGCGAGCGGCGGACGGCGCGGGCCTGCTCGGGCGCCAGGAGGCGGGCGACCTCGTCGGGGTCGACCTCGATGCGGGCGGAGCGCCCGCCGACCCGCACGCGGACCCGACGGAAGCCACGGGCGGCGATCCGCGCCTCGGCCTCCTCGATCCGGCGGAGGAGCGGCTCCGAGATCTCCTCCCCGTGCGCCACCCGGGACGCGAGGCAGGCGTCCGACGGCTGGTCCCAGTTCGGAAGGGCCCGGGCCCGGGCCGCGGCGCGCACGTCCGACTTCCGCCAGCCTCCCCGCAGCAAGGGGTGGCGGAAACCCGCCTCATCCATCGCGCGAAGGCCGGGGCGATCGTCGCCCAGGTCGTCCGAGTGCACTCCGTCCAAGTACTGTACGACCCCCGAGGACTCGCCCGCGGCCCGGAGGGCCGCCGTCTCCACGGAGCGACAGAAGTAGCACCGGTTGGACGGGTTCGCCCGGTACTCGGCGACGGCCAGCGGGTTCGCCGGCAGGACGCGATGCGGGATGCCGATCGCCGCGGCCACCGCGCGGGCCCGAGCCACCTCGGCGGTAGCGACCGCGGGCCCCGTCAGTGTGACCGCGAACGCCCGGGCTCCGAGCGCCTCGTGCGCGAGGCTCGCGACGAGCCCCGAGTCGACGCCGCCCGAGAGAGCGACGAGGGCCGGGCCCCCGTCGGCGATATCCGCCAGGATCTCCCGCTCGGAGCGACGATCGGAGATCTCACGGTGCGCCGCGGCCATGGACGGGCCGCATCGAGACGCGCGGCATACCGTTTGCTCTCAGCAACCCAGAAGAGGCCCCCGCCGCTACCGGGAACGATGCAGGCGATACACGACGGGCCCCGGTGGATGCTCCGGTTCGACGACGGGCAGGATCTGTTCGAGGCGTTCACCGCGTTCGCGGACCGGGAGAACGTCCGCGCGGCCGCCGTGCTCTCCGGCATCGGCATGTTCCGGAAGGCGACGTTCGGGTACTGGGACGGCTCCCAGTACCGACCCCAGGAACTGACGGTCCCGCACGAAGTGGTCGCCCTGCACGGCTCGATCGCGCGGGCGGATGGGGTGCCGTCGGTCCACCTCCACGGGGCCGTCGCGGGCCCGGACCATCACCTGGTGGGCGGCCATCTCCTCCGCGCGACGGTCGGCGTCCTGCAGGAGGTCGTGGTGGAGACGTTCCCCGGCCGCACCTTCGGGCGCCCGCTCAACGAGAGCTTCGGCCTTCGGATGCTCGACCTGGAGCCGCCCGCGGACCCCTAGACGGTCCGACAGCCCTTTCCGCTCGCGCCCGACTCGTCTGCTGCGATGTCCGCTGCGGCTCCCTCGGCCTTCCCCGGCATCGATCCGCGCCTCGCCGCGGCCGTGGGTCGACGTGGGATCACCGAGCTCTCCGAGATCCAGCGGCTCGCGCTCCCGCTCCTCGAGACCCACGACGATGCCCTGCTGATCTCGCCGACCGGCACCGGCAAGACCGAGGCGGCGTTGCTCCCGCTGCTGACCCAGCGGCTCGCGGAACCGGGCCCCCCGATCTCGACGCTCTACGTGACGCCGCTCCGGGCCCTCAATCGGGACCTGGAGCACCGCTTGGTGTCGCTCGTCGAGGAGGTCGGGCTCCGCGCCGCCGTTCGACATGGGGACACTCCGGCGAAGGCGAGACTGGCCCAGTCCCGCACTCCGCCGGATCTGCTGCTCACCACTCCGGAGACGCTGCAGATCCTCCTCGTCGGGGTCCGGCTGCGCGCGGCGCTCCGGAACGTCGAGACCGTGGTGGTCGACGAGGTCCACGAACTCGTGGGGAACGATCGCGGGGCCCAGCTCTCGCTGTCGCTCGAGCGGCTCGACGACCATACCGGCCGACGCGTCCGACGGATCGGCCTGTCCGCGACCGTGGGCAACCCCGAGGAGGTGGCCCGATTCCTCTCCCCCGCTCCCCGCGTCGTGTCCACCCTGGTCGCCCGCCAGCGGCGGGCGTTGGAACTCGGGGCCCGGCGTCCGACGACGGGCCGACCACCGCTGGACGCTGCGCTCACCCGAGAGCTGCGGGCCGATCCCGTCCTGCTCGACGGTCTGCGCACGGTCGAAGAGGAGGTGCGCGCCCACCGGACGACGCTCGTCTTCGTGAACACACGCAGCACCGCGGAAGGGCT
>JASHYV010000124.1 GCA_030064695.1 Thermoplasmata archaeon | reverse complement strand
CCGACGAACTCGAGCCGGGTCGGGGATAAAGGGATTCCCGCGCGGCGCAGGATAGCCTAAAGTCTCGGAGGGACGGTCGGGCCGCCGGCCATGGATTTCCGGCTCAGCGACGAGGAGGAGGCGTTCCGCGACGCGGTGCGGAAGTTCGGCGACAAGGTGCTGCGAACGCACGAGCGCCAGATCGATGCGGAGGGCCGGATCCCCGACGACGTCCTGCACGCCATGGCGGAGCTGGGCCTGCTCGCCATGCCGGTCCCGACCGAGTACGGCGGCATCGGCGCCTCCGCGGTGCTCACCGAGCTCGCCGCCGAGGAGATCGGCCGCGGCGACTTCTCGATGGCCACCGCCGTCTTCTTCCTCCTCGAGGCCGGCTGGGGCTACCTGCTCAGCCGGCACGCGCCCGAGGCGACGCGGAAGGAGGTCCTTCCGCCGGTCTGCCGGGGGGAGGCGTTCCTCGGGATCGCCACGACCGAGCCGACCGGCGGGAGCGATCTCGCGAACCTCAAGACCCGGTCGCGTCGGGACGGCTCCGACTTCGTCCTCCACGGCGAGAAGGCGTTCGTCTCCGGCGTGGAGGAGGCGAAGCGGCTGGGCGGGGGTCACGTGACGCTCACCCGTACCGAGTCGGGCGGGTTCAACTTCCTCTACGTGCCGACCCGCTCCGAGGGTCTCTCCACCCAGCGGTTCGAGAACCTGGGCCGGATGGGCATCTCGACCGGGGGACTCACCTACCGCGACGTACGCGTGCCCGAGCGGTACCTCCTCGGCGCCGAGGGCAAGGGGTTCGAGTGCGCCATGGAGGGCTTCTCGGTCGCCCGGACCTTCGTGAGCGCGGCGTGCATCGGCGCGGCCGAGCGGGCGCTCGAGACCGGGATGGCCTACATCAAGCAGCGGAGCGCCTTCGGCCAGCCGCTCGGCAAGTTCGAAGGGATCCAGTTCGAGCTCGTGGACCTCTGGACGCAGGTCGAGGCGGTCAAGTGGCAGTGCCGCCGGGCCGCGTGGCTCCTCGACCAGTACACGTTCCGCGGCGATCGGTCCCACCGATCCGAGGTCGACCGCGCGGTGGCGTCGGTCAAGCTCACGGCGCCGCCGATCGCCTTCGAGTGCGTGAAGCGGGTCATGATGTGGTTCGGCGCCGCCGGCTACACCAAGGACGTGGGCCTCGAGCTGGGGTTCCGCGGCGTGATGTCCTACCTGGTCGGCGCCGAGGGCGGCCTCAACATCATGCGGATCATCCTCGGCCGGGAACTGCTCGGGAAGGAGTTCCTCCCCTACACGTAGCGATGCCGAAGCGGGCCCCGCGGTTCGACGAGCGGTCGTTCCACGCCTGGCTCGCCGCGCGCCTGCCCGCCGGTCGGACCGGGGCGCTCCCGCTCGGGGACGACGCGGCGGCCCTCCGCCCGCCCGCGGGGTCCGTCGCGGTCGTCTCGACCGACGCGCTCGTCGAGGGCTCGCACTTCCTCCCGGACTCCCCGCCCGACGCGATCGGTTCCGCCGCCGCCGGGGTCAATCTCTCCGACCTCGCGGCGAAGGGGGCCACCCCGGCCGGGCTGCTGCTCGCGATGCTGCTCCCCTCGGCGACCCCGCCCCGCTGGGCCGAGCAGGTGGTCCTCGGCGCCGAGCGGGCGATGGCCGCGGTCGGTTCGCATGTGGTCGGCGGGGACACCAAGGCGGCGCCTCGGCGCGTCGTCGTCGGGATGACGGTCGGCTGGGCCCGACCGGACCGGCTCGCGCCCCGCTCGGGGGCCCGACCGGGCGACCTCATCGTGACGACGGGCACGGTAGGCCGAGGAGGCTGGGCCGCGAGCGCACTTTCCCGGACGGCCCGCGCGCCGGCGCTCCGCGCGCTGCTCCACGTCGAGCCCCGGATCGCGGCGGGACGCGCGCTCGCGCCCCGGGCCCACGCGATGGTCGACACGTCCGACGGGATCGCGGAGGCCGCCCACCTCCTCTCGGCCGCCTCGGGGGTGCGGGTCCGCCTCGAGGAGGACGCGCTGCCGTACTATCGCCCGCTCCACGCCCTCGCGCTCCGGCGCCGTAGGGCGCTCGCGTTCTTCGGCGGCGACTACGAGCTCCTGGCAGCGATCCCTCCCGAGCGGCTCTCGGAGGCTCGAGCCGCCGTCCGCTCCGCCGGGGTCCCGCTCACGGTCGTCGGCTCGGTGGAGCGGGGAGCCGGAGCTCGGCTCGCCACAGAGCGGGGCGTCGTCCCGATGCCGAGGAGCGGCTGGGACCCGTTCCGGCCGCGGCGGCCGGGCTCCGCGTGACCCGGGCCGTTCGCCGGGTGTCGAACCCCGTGTTTGACCGTCACAGGGTCGCGCTACGCTCAAGTACGGGGGGCCGGGTGGCCGACCTGCCCCTAAGGTGGACTCCATGCCCAAGTCCGATCAACCGATCAACCCGTTCGAGACCGCACGCCGACAGATCGACATCGTGGCCGACCTGATCGGCCTCGACTCCGGGATCCGCGAGGTGCTGAAGCACCCCAAGCGGGAGCTGACGGTGAACTTCCCGGTCCGGATGGACGACGGGTCCTACCGGGTCTTCACCGGTCACCGCGTGCAGTACAACATGGCCCGCGGCCCGACGAAGGGCGGGATCCGCTACCACCCCCAGGTCACGCTCGACGAGGTCCGCGCGCTGGCGGCCTGGATGACCTGGAAGTGCGCGGTCGTCAACATCCCCTACGGCGGCGCGAAGGGCGGCGTCGTCTGCGATCCGAAGCACCTCTCCCACGCCGAGGTCGAGCGGCTCACCCGGCGCTACGCCAGCGAGATCGCCCCGATCATCGGGCCCGAGATGGATATCCCGGCGCCCGACGTGTACACCGACTCCCAGACGATGGCGTGGATCATGGACACCTACTCGATGCTGAAGGGCTACTCCGTCCCCGGCGTCGTCACCGGCAAGCCGATCAGCCTCGGAGGCAGCGAGGGCCGCGGCGAGGCGACCGGGCGCGGCTGCGCCTACGTTATCCGTGAGGCCTCGAAGGACGTCGGCCTCAAGGTCAAGGGCGCGAGCGTGGCGGTCCAGGGCTTCGGCAACGCCGGCAGCGTGGCCGCGAACCTGCTCTACGACGAGCAGGGCGCGAAGATCGTGGCCGTCTCCGACTCCAAGGGCGGGATCGTCAAGGCGGACGGACTCAACCCGCACGCCGTCGAGGCGCACAAGCAGAAGACCGGCTCCGTGGTCGGGTTCCCCGGGGCGAAGTCGGCGACCAACGAGGAGATCCTCGAGGCGAAGGCCGACATCCTGATCCCGGCGGCGCTCGAGAACCAGATCACCTCGAAGAACGCCGACAAGATCCAGGCGAAGATCGTGGCCGAGGCCGCGAACGGACCCACGCTGCCCGAGGCGGACACGATCCTCTTCGAGCGCGGCGTGACCGTCCTCCCCGACGTGCTCGCGAACGCGGGCGGCGTCACGGTGAGCTACTTCGAGTGGGCCCAGGACATCCAGGGCTACTACTGGGCGCTCAACGAGGTCAACCAGCGGCTCGAGCGCACGATGATGAAGTCGTACGCGGACGTCCACCAGGTCGCGACCGAGCGCAAGGTGCACAACCGCACGGCCGCCTACGTGCTCGCGATCCAGCGGGTCGTCGACGCGACGCGCCTGCGCGGCATCTATCCGTAGACCCCGGGCATGGCCGACCTCCCGCGTTGCCGGCTGGCGACGTGGGCGGACATCGACCGGTGGGCCCACGCGGTCGCGGAGAGGGTCCGGGCCGCCGACGCGATGCCGCAGACGATCGTCGGGCTCACCCGCGGCGGCTGGGTACCCGCCCGGCTCCTCTGCGACCACCTCAACGTGAAGCGGCTCGTCTCCCTGAGGGCCCAACACTGGGGCGTCACCGCGACGCCGACGGGCGCCGCCGAGCTGACCGAGGGCCTGAGCGGTCCGGTCGCCGGCCACGCGGTGCTCGTCGTCGACGACATCACCGATACCGGGGACAGCCTCGCGCTCGCCCTGAAGCACGTCCAAGAGGCGCACCCCGCGCGCGCTGAGACGGCGACCCTCCTGCACATCGGCCACTCGAAGTTCGTCCCCACGTACTACGCCGAGCGGATCCCGGCGGAGGCGTGGGCGTGGGTGATCTTCCCGTGGAACTACTGGGAGGACCTGACGACGCTCGCGGCGAAGGCGGCCGGGCTCTCGCCCGGCGTGAACGGGGTGCGCGAGACGCTGCGGGCGCGGTGCGGGCTCGACGTGCCGAGGGCCGATCTCGAGCGCGTCGCCCGCGTCACGCCGCTCGGGTGAGCCGCTAGCTCGACGTGGAGGTCTCCGCCGCGGCGCGGCGGGCGGCCGCCTTGAAGTACTGCTGGAGCGCCCCGGCCCCGATCATGAGGCCGAAGCCGGTCGCGATCAGTCCGATGAGCAGCGGGAGCTCGGCCACCGGCGTGAACCCGTCCAGGTAGCGGACGAGATAGACGATGCCGTAGGAGAGGACCCCGATCCCGATGATCGACGTCGTCGCCACCGCGAACGAGCGGGGGAACCGGCCGCGGGCGAAGGTGCGCCGGATCGCGCGCCCGACCTCCCAGACGAGGGCGCCGGCGACCCACCAGATGAGCCCGGCCTGCAGGAAGAGCAGGCTGCGGGCGAGCGGCGAGATCCCCAGGTTCCGGGCGATGTCGTTGTAGCCCGTCAGGAACCCCACCCCGACGAGCGCGACCGCGAAGAGCCCGAAGCCGAAGGCGACCGAGCCGACCCGGATGTCGGCCGAGGCGCTCCGCACCGCGTCGATGATCGCCTCGTCGATGTCGAACGTCCAGAAGATGAGGTAGACGCCGAGCAGGATCGCGAGGCCGATGAACCCCCAGACCAGCACGCCGCCCGCGGCGGCGATCCCGAGGATGAGCAGCACCAGCGCGACCGGCAGCACGGTCTTCGCCCGTAGTTTCGGGTCCTTGAGCGCCCGGACGACGGTGTAGTACGTCGACTCGATGCTCGCGCTCTGGCGGATGTACACCCGCCGGACCCCGTCCACCCGCACCCGCGACGCGAGGATCGGGAACAGGTACTCGTCCTCCGCGCCGTCGCTCACGAGGTAGGCGCTGGTCGCCTTCGCGGTCGAGAGCACCTGGTCGAACTGGTCGGCGATCCGGCGGTCGGAGAGGACGCCCACCTTGGGCGAGCCGGTGAGCACGCAGATCTCGCACTCCTCCCCGGCGCCGCGGAGCTCGTCCAGGAGCGAGACGGAGGCGAAGAGGGCGTTGGTGTCCGAGTCCTCGGGATCGGTCGTCCCGAGCTTCACGGCGGCGTCCAGCACGTCCGCCCGGCCCACGACGGGTCCGACCACCCCGGCCTTCCGGCCGAGGTCGTCGTCGCGGTCGACGCAGACGACGAGGCGCATGGCCCGCGAAGCATGGACGGCGGTCCGCATAATCGTTGGCGTCCACCGGCCCGGGACGCGGGCCTCGGAGCCCCCGGCGGCGGGTCCCGCGGGTCGGCCCCTCGCGAACCCTTATACTCCGCGGGCTCCCCTCGGGCTCCGCCCACCCATGGCCGACCTTCCGGACAAGTCGAGCGCCTTCGTCGACTGGTACCTGGCCGCGGTCGAGGCCGCGGACCTCACCGACAAGCGCTACCCGGTGAAGGGGATGAACGTCTGGACCCCGTACGGGCTGGCGGCCCGGCGGCTCCTGGACCGGGTCCTGGTCACGGAGATCGAGGCGACCGGCTCGGTCGCGGTGGAGTTCCCGCTGCTGATCCCCGAGACCGAGTTCGCAAAGGAGGCGGAGCACATCAAGGGGTTCGATCGCGAGGTGTTCTGGGTCACCCGCGGCGGCGCCTCCCCGCTCGACGTGCCGCTCGCCCTGCGGCCGACCTCGGAGACCGCGATGTACCCGATCTTCGCGCTCTGGGTCCGCTCCCACCGCGACCTGCCGCTCAACGTCTACCAGATCGTGAACGTGTTCCGCTACGACACGAAGACGACCCGGCCGTTCGTGCGGGTGCGCGAGATCCACTTCTTCGAGGAGCACACCTGCCAGGCGGACATCGCGGCGTCGGACGCCCGGGTGCAGTCGAACCTGGCGGCGTTCCGGAAGATGGCGGGGGCGTTCGGCCTGCCGTACCTCGCGATCCGCCGGCCCGAGTGGGACAAGTTCCCGGGGGCATTCTACTCGATCGCCTTCGACGCGCCGGTCGGCGGGGCGCTCACGCTCCAGCTCGGCACGGTGCACGCCTACCGGGAGAACTTCTCGCGCCCGTACGGCATCCGCTTCGAGGCCGCCGACGGGAGCCAGCAGTACGCCCAGCAGACGACCTTCGGCCTCTCCGAGCGGCTCCTGGGCGCGATCGTCGCGGTGCACGGGGACGAGAAGGGGGCGGCGTTGCCGACGTCCGTGGCGCCCCACGAGGTCGTCGTGGTGCCGATCACGGCCGCCGGCGCGGGCGCGACGCCCCTCACGGTGGCGCGGGCGTACGCCGACCGGCTCCGCGCCGCGGGCCGTCGCGTGCTCGTGGACGAACGGGACGACCGGCCCGGGGCGAAGTACTTCTACTGGGAGGCGCGGGGCGTCCCGCTTCGACTCGACGTCGGGCGGCGGGAGGCGGAGAGCGGGACCGCCACGGCGGTGGACCGGCTCGGGCGGCGGACCACGGTGACGGCCGCGGCGCTCGAGGCGGAGGTCGCCGCGGCGCTCGCCGAGTACGACCGGGCGCTGCGGGGCCGAGCCGACCGGGCGTTCGCGGAGCGGTTCGCGCTGGCCCGGACGCTGGAGGAACTCAAGGACTCGGCGACGGTCCGGGTCCTCTCTTGGTGCGGACGCGAGGAGTGCGGCCACGCGATCGAGTCCGCCATCGGCGGAGGATTGCTCGGGACCCCCGAGGGGCCGCTCCCGATGGAGCTCGGGCCGCCGGGACCGTGCGTCGCGTCGGGCGAGACCGAGAACGTCCGTTGGGCCGTCGCGGCCCGGCCGATCTGAACCGCCGTCGCTCAGCGGGGCGGCGGGGCCGGTGCCGGCGGGTTCGGCAGCATGAGCCACATTCCCGCGAGCCCGAAGCCCAGGAGCGTCACCGTGACGGCGTACACCCCGTTATCGATCCAGACCCCGAAGGAGAGCCCCCACCAGACGTAGAAGGCGACCCCGGCGACGACCAGGGCGGCGAAGCCGAAGAACGACGCCTTCCTCGGGAGCGACATCTCCCGGGGGCGGAGCGGCGGCGAGGAGGTGGGCGGCGACTCGGCCATGGTCGTGCGGACCGCCGGTAAGGGGGCTCG
>JASHYV010000123.1 GCA_030064695.1 Thermoplasmata archaeon | reverse complement strand
TCGCCGACGAAGTCCGCCGCGTCCTGGACCTCGGGTCGCTGGTAGTTGTGGGCGAGCAGGACGGCGTCCTTCTCGTCCTTCAGCCGGGCGACTTGGGCGGCGAGCGACATGGGGGTTCCGGCGTTCTAGGGTCGGGGGCGTCTTAAGCCGGCCGCCTCGAGCTCGAGGTGGAACGGGAGCGCCGGGGCGGAGTGCGTGAGCGCGCCGATCGACACCGCGTCGGCGCCCACGCGGCGGTAGCGGCGCACCGTCTCGGGCCGGACGCCGCCCGAGAGCTCGATCCACCGGCCGGCCCGCAGCCCGGCGCGCTCCAAGGACCGCACGACCGCGCGGGCCCGGCGGGGCGAGAGGTTGTCCAGGAGCAGCGCGTCGGCGCCCGCCCGGGCGGCGACGAGCGCCTCCCGTCCGGAGCGGACCTCGACCTCCACGCGCTCCCGTCCGCGCGCGGCGTCCCGGGCTCGACGCACGGCCGCCGCCAGCGGACGGAGGGCGAGATGCGGGCTCTTCACGAGGATCGCGTCGCGGAGGTCGCGCCGGTGGGGCCGCCCTCCGCCGTCGACGATCGCCTGCTTCTCGAGGTCGCGGAGTCCGGGGAGCGTCTTCCGCGTGCCCCAGACCTCGAGCGGGCGGCGGGCGCCGCGTGCGCCCTCGACGGCCCGGCGCGTCGCTGTGGCGACGCCGCTCGCATGCATCAGGAAGTTGAGCATCGTCCGCTCGGCCGCCAGCACGGCGCGCGCCCGGCCCTCGACCCGGAGGACGACCGAGCCGGGGCGCACCCGTCTCCCGTTCCGCCCGGCCGAGAGGACCGTGAGGCGGGCCACGGCGGCGACCGCCCGCGCCGCGGCGATCCCCGAGAGGGTCCCGGACGCCTGGGCGACCAGGCGAGCCCGGACGCGGAGGTCGGCGGGCAGCAGCGCGCGGCTCGTCCGGTCCTCCCGCCAGCGGTCCTCTTCGAGGGCCCGACGCGCGAGCGCGGCGAGGCCGGGCCCGCCGCGTCGGCCCCTACCGGGCGCGACGCGGGGAGCCATGGTCGCTGGGGTCCTTCTCGGCGAGGGCCCCCTTCAAGCGCTCGAAGTCGGCGACGACGTCGGGCCGGAGGGCGGGCAGGTTCTGCCGCTCGAGCTCGGCGACCCGCCGGCGGGCCGACGCCCGGTCGCCGCGCGCGTAGGAGAGTTGGGCGAGCCGCAGCAGCACTTCCACCTCGTCGGCCGGGGCCTTCAACTCCCGCACGATCCGGTACGCCTCCAGGAGCTCCGACTCGGCGCGGTCGTACTCGCCCCGGTCGAGGGCGATCTTCCCGGAGACGATCGTCGACTGGACGAGCCCGAAGCGGTCCCCGATCCGCTCCAGCACCTCGCGGGAGCGCTGGTTCTTCTCGATCGCCTCGTCGAGGCGACCCACCTCCCGCAGGATGTCGGCCGTGTTGAAGAGCGCCCAGCCCACGCGGCGCAGGTCGTGGGACTGCTCGGCGAGCCGGATCGCCTCCGCGAACTCGCTCAGCGACTCGGCGTACCGCGGGGTCGGCCCCTTCACGCTCAGCGTGACGACGCCGAGGAAGAGGTGGGCGTGCGCCGCCTCGCGGAAGTCGCCCAGCCGCTCGAGCGCGCGCGACGCCTCCCGGCCCTCCTCGAGCGCCTTCTCGGTCTGGCCCATCATCGCGAGCACGCTCGCGCGGCGCACGAGGCCGAGCGCGGTCGCCCGCTCGTTGCCGCTCGCCCGGGCGAGGCGGAGCTCCTCCGTGTGCTCGGCGAGCGCCTCCTCGTACCGGCCCTCGTAGTACAGCGCCTCGCCGCGCAGGTGGTGGAGCCGCGCCAGCAGGAGCGGATGGTCCGAGAGGTCCTTGCCTTCGAGGACGCCGTGGGTGAGCTTCTCGGCCTCGCGCCACTCGCCGCGGTCGGTCAAGATGCGGGCGAGGTACAGCTGCAGCAGCGCGAGGATGTGCGGCTGCAGCCGGCTCCGCAATCCCCGTCGGGCGAGGTGCCCGCGGAGGAGCGCCTCCGCCTCCTTGAGCTCCCCGACCTGGTCGACCGCCTGGGCGAGCTCGATCACGAGCTCCGTCTCCCCGTCCCAGTCGTCGGGCTTCAGGCGTCGGTAGCTCTCGAGCGCGCGCGCGAGGTGCTCCCGCGCGATCTCGGGCGCGAACGCCCGGTCCGCGATCTCCGCGGCGGCGCGGTTGAACTGGACCGACTTCTCGTCGACCTTGCCGAGGTAGTAGTGGCGCGCCAGCGCGTAGATCGTCGAGAAGTCCGCGGCGCCGGTCGCCTCGAGCGCCTCGCCGGCCCGGTGGTGGAGGAACCGGCGGCGGCTCTCGGTGAGCTGCCCGTAGATCTGCTCGCGCGACGGGTCGTCGACGAAGGCGAGCAGCTCGCCGGGCCGCTCGAGCAAGAGGCCCCGGCCGACGAGCCGGTCGACGATCTCGGCCAAGCGCTCCTCGTCCTCGCCGCTGGCCCGGAGGAGCAGCGAGAAGGGGAACTGCGAGCCGAGGACCGAGGCGACGGCGATCGTCCGCTGGGCTTCCTCGTCGAGCCCGTTCACCGCCTGGACCGCGGTCTCGCCGGTGGGGGCGGCGAGCGCCTCCCCCGGCGTGCGCAGGCGGCGATCGAGCTGCTCCAGGAGCAGCGGGTTCCCGCCGGTCTCGGAGTAGCGGCGGGTGATCTCCTCGTTCGAGAACGCCCGGCCCGGCTCGCGGTGGTGCAGGTAGTCGGCGACCTCGCCCGAGGTGAACGGCCGGAGCAGGATCCGTCGCGCCCCGGTCCCGGTCTCGAACGTCTCGAGCCGGGTCCGCCAGGCCGGCGAGAGCAGCGACGGCGGCCGCACCGTGGCCAGGATCCAGAGGGGCCGGTTCTGCAGCTGGCGGGCCAGGTACTCGATCGCCCCCAGCGACGGCTCGTCGGCGCGGTGGAGGTCCTCGAGCACCAGCACGGTGGGCCCGCGGCGCGTGAACTCGAGGAACTGCTCCGCGATCCCGGCCATCAGGGGGTCCCGCGCGGCGTCGGGTCGCTCGTCCGCCTCGCCCAGGGCGTCCAAGAGCCGCTCCTCGATCTTGACCGGCGCGACCAGGCTGCCGTCATCCAGGCGCGGCGCGAAGCCGATCAGGAAGCCGTCGGCCCCGAGTGGCGACGCCCCCATCCGGCCGCCCACGAGCGGGGAGTCGTGCGAGAGCTCCTCGCGGGCGCTCTCGAGCGCGGAGCGGATCAGCGCGAACGGCGGCGGCGCGTCGAGCGGCGGCGCACGTCCCTCGAGGACGCGGATCCCCCGGCCCCGCATGTCGCGGACCAGGTCCTCGACAAGCGTCGACTTCCCGACGCCCGTCTCGCCGACCAGCAGGGTCACGCCCCCGTTGCCCGCGCGAGCGTCCTCGAACCGGCGATGGAGCGCCTCGACGGCGTCCACCCGTCCGACGAACGGTCGGCCGCTCCCGGCCTCGGCCGCCATCGATTTCCGCCGAGCTAATGGCCCGTTCGTGGTATTTAGGGGTGTGCCGTGCGCGCGGGCACGAACGGGAGCGCGACGACCCGGCCCGGCACCGGCCGGCCGCGGATCTCGAGGCTCAGCTCGGTGCCCGGCGTCGCGAGCGCGCGCGGCAGGAAGGCGAGCGCGATACCATGCCCCAGCCCCGGGGACAGGCCGCCGCTGGTCGCCGCCGTCGTCACCCCGCCCGGCCCCCGGACGACCGTGCCGTGCCGGGGGATCGCGCCCTCGGTCTCGACCTCGATCCCCACGAGCCGCTCTGCCGGTCCTTCCGCCTTCTCCTTCTCGAGCGCGGGACGGCCGACGAACAGGTGATCGAAGTCGACGAACCGGTCCTGCCCGGCCTCGAGCGGGCTCCGGTCCCGGTGGAACTCCTGCCCGGAGAGGAGGAACCCCTTCTCGAGCCGCAGCGTGTCGCGGGCGCCCAGTCCCGTCGGCAGGGCGCCGGCCGCTACGATCCGCTCGGCGAGCGCGTCCGCCCGGTCCGAGCGCACGAGGAGTTCGTAGCCCAGCTCCCCCGTGTAGCCGGTCCGGCTCACGAGGACCTCCGTGCCGAGGCCGTCCGGCGGCCGGGGCCCGAGGTGACCGGTCGCGCCCGCGCCGCCGTCGAGCGGGAACCACGCCGCCCGGTAGAAGCCGAGCGCGGCGAGCGACCAGCCGAACGTCGACTCCAGGAGCGAGCGGGACCGGGGGCCCTGGACCGCGAGCAGCGCGGCCCGGTCGTTGAACCGGTGGATCGTCGTGTCCGGGTACCGGTGCTGCCGCAAGATCTCCTCGATCTCGTCCGCGCGCGCGGCGTTGGGGATGACGAGGAACGACCGCGCGAGCTCGTCGCCGGGATCGAGCCGGGTGATCAGGAGGTCGTCGACGATCTTGCCGCCGGCCTCCAGCAGGAACGTGTACCGGGCCTGGCCGGGCTTGATCGCCGGGACGTTCGCGGTGGTGCGCCGGGCGAGGAGCTCGGCCGCCCGGACGCCCTCGACGGTGAGGAGGCCCATGTGGCTCACGTCGAAGAGCCCCGCGCCTTCCCGGACGGCGCGATGCTCCGCCAGGATCGAGGAGTAGTAGAGCGGCATCTCCCAGCCGGCGAACGGCACCAGGTGGGCCCCGTGTCGCTGATGGAACTCGAAGAGCGGGGTGCGAAGCAACGCCGCGGCCGCGGCGGGAGGCGCCGTCGCGCTCACGTGACGATCTCCGCGAGACGCCCCGCGTCGACGGCAAGACGGATCTCCCGGGCGATCCGCCGCCCCGAGCTCATCGGCTCCCGGTAGAGCGCGTTCCCGTAGGCGTGCCCGAGCGCGAGGTGGACGTTCGTGCCCCCGCCGATCCGGACGGCGACGTCGAACACCGTGGGGCGTCCGGCCGGATCGAGGCAGGTCTGCAGGCAGAACGGTCCCACGATGCCGGGCGGGTAGCGCGCGCGGGCCGCGTCCACGAACTGCTCGCCGATCTCGAAGACCCCCTCCAGGATCGACTCGCGGACGGTGAGCGATCCGTGCCCCACGACGTTGTACTCCGGAATCCGGTGCTTGGGCGGGAGCTCGAGCTGCTGGTCGGCGGGCAGCCGCACCAGGCCGTCCAGGTTGCTCTCGCGCCGGTCGTCGATCCCGAGGAGCTCGAGCGCCTCCTCGGGCGGCGCGAGCGGCGACAAGAAGAAATTGAAGTTGAAGACCGGGCCGAGCACGTACTCCTCGATCCTCGCCCGGGCGAGGTCCTCCGCGGTGATCGTCGCCCGGTCGAGGAGCGCCTTCGACTTCGTGCGGAACTCGTCCGGCGAGGCGGCCGTGAAGAACCCCCGCTCCAGGCGTCGCGTCGCATGGGGCAGCTTCACCATCGCGAGCCGATCGATCCGGTCGGGGGAGGCGATCGCCTTCGGGCTCCGGATCCCGGCGCGCTCCAGGAGCGTGTAGTAGTTCTCCCGCTCGCTCCGCTCCTCGATCCGGAGGAGGGCGCGCGAGCCGACGATCGGCACTTTCAAGTCGTTCTCGATCGCGGTGAGGTCGACGTAGGAGCTCAACGCGCGGTTCGGGACGAGCAGCACCCCCTCGGAGCGCAGCCGCTCCTGCTCCTCGGGGACCAGGATCTGGTCGAACCGGGGCCAGACCCGGACCTCGTCGACGCAGCCGCGACGTCGGACCCCGTCGGACCCGCGGACGGTCCGGAAATAGCGGGCGTACGTCCGCTCGCGTCCGGCCTGGGCGAGCACGAGGCTGCGGAAGCCTTCGGTCACCGCGCCGTCGGCGACGTCGAGCGCGGCGTGCGAGCCGATCGTCCCCACGACCGGGGAACGGGGATATCGGGCCACGAGGGCCTGGATCTCTGCCGGGGGGATCGGCATCGCCCCGGGCACCGTCAGAGGAGCTTAAGCGCTCGTGCCACCCGCTCGGCCGTGAGCGGGAGCTCCGTGACGTGCGCGCCGGTCGCATCGGCCACCGCGGCCGCGACGGTCGCCGGCACCGGCACGATCGGCGGCTCCCCAAGCCCCTTCGCCCCGAACGGGCCGGCGCCCGCATGGCCGGTCACGAACGTCACCTCGATCGGCGGCACCTCGCCGAGCGTCGGGATCCGGTAGTCGAGGAGCCCCGCGTTCTCGAGCCGGCCGTCGTCGGACCAGATCGCCTCCTCCGTGAGCGCGGTGCCGAGCCCCATCGCGATGCCCCCCTCGACCTGGGCCCGCGCCGAGGCGGAATCGACCACGGTGCCGATGTCGTGGAAGGCAGCGTACCGCTCGACCCGGACCGCCCCGGTCTCGCGGTCGACGCTCACCTGGGCGACGTGGGCGGCGCCCGTGAAGTCGGTGTACGGGTAGAAGCTGCCCTCGACCACGCGAGACTCGTCGAGCACCCCGCCCTGACCGAAGTGGCGGCCCTTCGCCTCGAGGCCCCCCTCGGCCCGCTCCCGCTCGGTCAGCACCGTGCGGATCGCCACCGCGCCCTTCGGTCCCAGCGCCGCGATCTCGCCGGAGCGCTCCACGAGGACGAGCTCCGATTCCGCGGGGAGGGCGAGACGCTCCCGGAGCGTACGGCGCATCGCGGCCCACGCCTCGGTGACGGCTCGGCCCATCGCCGCCGTCGTACGGCTCCCGTAGACCCCCGAGTCGAACGGGGCTCGGGCGGTGTCGCCGTACTCGATCCGGATCCGGTCCGTCGGGAGTCCGGTCGCCCGCGCGGCGACGGCCCGCACCCCGACCACGACGCTGCCGCTGCCGATCTCCCGCTCGCCCTCGAGGACGGTGAGTTCGGTCGGGGAGAGCCGGAGCTGGACCTCGCCCCCCGCGCCCGTCGACGTCGACCAGAACCCGACGCCGACCCCGACCCCTCGGCCGGGGGCCGCCTCGGCGCGCCAGCGACGGGCCGTCGCCCGGGCCTCTTCCAGCGCCGCGCCCAGCCCGAACGGCCCGACGGTCTGGCCGAGCGCGGTCCGGTCCCCGGCCCGCCAGAGATGCTCGGCCCGGAACGCCTCCGGGTCGGCGCCGACCCGCCGGGCCACCTCGCCCAGATGCGACTCGACCATGAACGCGCACTGCGGGGCGAACGGCGCGCGGTGGGGGCCGAACGGCGGCTTGTTCGTCCGGACCGCGTACCCCTCGATCTCGAACGCCGGCGTCCGGTACGGCCCGAGCAGGAACCCGATCGAGTATCCGGTCGCGAAGTCCCGTCCCGGCAACGAGGCTCCGACATCCAGCAGGAGCCGGACCCGGCGGGCCGCGATGCGGCCGCCCCGGACGGCGGTCTCGAACCGCACCACCGCGGGCAACGTGGTCCGGCCGAGCGCGAACTCCTCCTCGTAGGTGAGCGCGAGCCGCACGGGAGCCCGGGCGGCCGCGGCGAGGACCATGGCGTAGGGTTCGAGCAGCGAGGCGCCCTTGCCTCCGAAGCCGCCGCCGACCCAGGTCCCCTCGACGACGATGGAGGACTCGGGCACCCCGAGGATCGACGCGGCGTCCTCGCGCACGCCGAACGGGCTCTGCGTCGAGGTCCGGACCCGGAAGCCCTCCGGGGTCCGCTCGGCGAGGCAGGCGTGGGGCTCCATCGCGACCTGGTGGATGCTCCCGGTCCGGTACGTCTCGCGCACCACCGTGTCGGCGCCGGCGAACGCGTCGTCGACCGGGCCGTGCCGGGCCCGGACATGCGCCGCGATGTGGGGCGAGTCGCCGACCGCCGAGCCCGGCCACTCCGGGAAGACCGACTCGAGGTCCACGATCGCCGGGCGTTCCTCGACGTCGACCCGGACGAGCGCGGCCGCGCGGCGGGCGGCCGCGAGCGACGGCGCGGCGACCGCCGCGATCGGCTGGTGACGATAGACGATCTCGTGAGGGGGGAAGAGGGGGCGATCCGGATCGCCGTGCGCGTCCGGGAGCAGCGCCGCGAGCTCGGCCGGTCCGACGGCGATCGCGCCGGGTTCGTCGGCGACGGGAGCGAGGTCGAGCCGGCGGATCCGACCGTGCGCGACCGGTGCCGGGACCAGCACGGCCCAGAGCATCCCCGGGAGATCGAGGTCGGTCCCGTAGACCGCCCGGCCGGCGAGCTTCTCCGCGCCGTCGGGGCGGATCGCGGCGCTCATGGGGACGCCTCCCGCGCGCCGTGGACCGCCCGAACGATGGCGGCGTACCCCGTGCATCGGCACAGATTCCCCTGGAGCCCGTCCAGGAGCTCGTCGACGGGCGCCGCGCCGCCGCGCTCGGCCAGCAGACCGGCGAGGGCGAGCACGAAGCCGGGCGTGCAGTAGCCGCACTGGAGGGCGCCGGCGTCCCGGAACGCCGCGCGCGCCCGCTCGACGGTCGGCTCGTCGGTCCCCTCGATCGTCGCGATGTGGGCGCCGTCGACCTCGTGGGCGAGCGTGAGGCAGGAGAGGACGCTCGACCGGTCCACGAGCACGGTGCACGCCCCGCAGTCGCCGGTGCGGCACCCCTCCTTCGTCCCCTTGAGGCCGATCCGCCAGCGCAACGTGTCCAGGAGCCGCTCCTCGCCCGGCACGTCCGTGAGGTCGTGGGCGGCGCCGTTCACCGTGAGCCGCAGGCGGGGTCCCGTCACGGCTCCACCCCGGCGGCCACGGCCGCGCCCACCGCCCGTTCGAGCAGCGTCGCGGCGAGATGCCGCCGGTACTCCTCCGAGGCGCGGCGGTCCGTCGTGATCGGCAGACGGTCCAGGAGGAGCGCGGAGGCCTCCCGCAGCTCCCGGGCGGAGGGCCGCCCCCCGCCCAGCGCCGCCTCGACCGGCGGGAGGCGGACGGGCCGGGGCGGAACCCCTCCGACCGCGATCGCCCAGCGGCGGGCCCGGGGGGACCAGGCGGCGGCCACGGCGACCTGCGAGATGTCGTTGGCCGGGCGCACCCGCTGCCAGCGGTACGCCGACGGCCGGGGCTCGGGGACACGCACCGCCCGGATCAGCTCGTGGCCGCGCAGCTCCGTCGAACGGGACGCCCGCACGAACCGGTCCAGCGACACCGTGCGGCCGCCCTCCGGTCCCACGAGATCGACCTCGGCGTCGAGCGCGAGCAGCATCGGCACGAGGTCGGAGGCGGGCGCGGAGCGCCCCAGGTTGCCGCCGAGCGTGGCCCGGTGACGGAGCGCGACGGAGCCGACGGCGTGGACCGCCTCGTAGAGCCCGGGGAGACGCCTCGGGAGCTCGGGGTCGGTCTCCAGGTCCCGCAACGGGAGCGTGCTGCCGATCGAGAGCGCCCCCTCGCTCCACGCGAGCGTGCGCCAGGGCAGTCGCCGCAGGGAGACGACCCGCGTGGGGTCCGCGCGGCCGTGGTCGATGTCCAGCAGCAGGTCGGTGCCGCCGGCGATCACCGCCGTGGCGCCCGGCGGGCCCGTCCGGAGCGCGGCCACGGCCTCGTCGGGGTCCGTCGGCACCACCAGTTCGAAGGGCGTCACGGCAGCGGGGCGAGCGCGTGCTTGGGCGATAGCGTTTCGCGGTCCCGGCCCCCGGCCACGTTCGGCATTTTTATCCTACGAGCGGTTTTGGCACTCGGTCGAAATGCCTTTCGAACTCGCGTTACGTTACAGCACCCCACTGACCCCGATCTCCGACCTGGACGAGGTGCTGCGCGAATTCCTCCGGCTCGTGGGCTATCTGCCCGAGGGCGAGGAGGGACGGGGCTCCGAGGGGCCGGTCGCGTCGAGCCTCGCGTACCGGCTCGTCCACGACTGCCTGCTCCGCGACCCGGCGCGCCCCTGGTACGTGGAGGAGCTCACGGCCGTGCTGAAGACCTCGAAACCGACCGTCTATCGCCACATTAACAAGCTCAAGTCCCTCGATCTCCTGGAGGAGGTCGGAGGCGTGGCCGACGGCAAGGGTCGCAAGGGGTACCGGCTCCGGTACGGGAACCTCGCCCGGGCCTGGGATTTCACGGAAGCGAACGCCCAGAACGCGCTGCGCCGCTACCGGGAGACGGTGAACCACTTGCAGAGCTTGATCGAACAGCGACCGCCCGCGCCCCCCGCGAGGACCGAACCGGCCCCGAAGAGCGAGGCCCCGCCGCGGCTCGTCGTCCGCGAGCGCCGGGGGAGCCGATGAGCGCCGGGAAGCGCCCCGCGATCGCGCTCACGCCGGGCTCGCGCGTGAAGGTCCGGTCGGCCGGCCCCGACGACACGGCGCTCACCTCGAGCGGCGCGTTCCGCGGGCTCGTCTCGATCGGCGGCGACAACGCGCTCGCGATCGAGCTGGACGGCACCGGGGGCGACGAGAAGGGCCGCATCCGGCTCGTGCCGATCCCGGCGATCCTCGCGATCGACATCGTCGAGGCCGCGAAGGCCGAAGAGGAGAAGCGCGCCGATCCGGAGCCGGCGTCCGGGTACTTCCGCTAGCGGACGGGGCGGGACGGGCTTGCTGGGAGTTCCGCCGCGGGCGGGCCCCGCGATTTCGAACCCAGGTCGTCGGCTTCGAAGGCCGACAGGATAGTCCAGACTACCCCACAAGCCCGCCGGGCCAGGGAGGGGCCCGCCTATCTATTTGGCGGTCCCGCGGGCGGGACCGGCCGCCGGGAACCGGTCCAGCGTCGTCTGCGCGGTGGTGCCGGGGAAGAGCGTGGCGATCGAGTCGCCGAGCAGCTGGATCCGCTGCCGCACGTAGGGGGTGATCCCGTCGATCTCGCTCAGGCGCTGGGAGAGCGGGAGGTACTTGCGGACCGACGCCTCGTAGACCGTCGAGAGCAGCTCGCCGTCGCATCGGCCGCCGCCGGGCCGCTCGGCCGGGCACCGGCCCGAGAGGGTCGGGCGCCGGTACGAGGCGCCGCAGCTCTTGCAGCGGAAGCGCTGCGTCGCGTAGCTCTTGAGATTCCCCATCACGTCGGGCAGGAAGTGCGCGTTCAGCACGAGCGTCACCGCTTCCGCGACGTCGACGGCGCGGATCTGGGTCGCGAGCACCACCGACCGCTCCACCATGTCGGCCATCGACCGGCCGTCGCGGTAGGCGGAGCGGACCGGTCCGCCCGCGATGTCGGAGGTGTCCTGGCCGAACCCGTAGCCCCGCAGCGCCCGGTCGCCGTGGAGCCGCTGCCCGATCAGGTCCAGCAGGGGTTCGACCTCCTTCGGGCTGCGCCGCTCCGCCGCGGCCCGGTAGACGGCGAGCGGGGTCCGGGCCCCGACGTCGACGTTGTGCGCCTCCTTGTCGACCTCGGTGGGATCGAGCCGCGTCGTGAGGACGAGCGGCTTGTCCATGAGCGCGCCGCGGCTCTCGGGCAGGTACGCCCGCGAGAAGTTGAGGAGCGCGTCCAAGAGGAGGGTCACCGAGTCCTCGTCGCCGTCGCAGTTCCGCCGTTTCGCGGCGTGGAAGACCGGGGTCGCGAAGCACGCCTCGGCCTCGGTGAACCCGATCAGCCGGCCCGCGACCCCGCCCGAGGTGTGCGGGGCGAGGGCGACCACGATCTGGCCCTTGAGGTCCTCCGGGCGCTGGGCCCGGTAGAACGGCTCGCCGTCGTAGAGGCGGACGAGCTCGTCGTCGACGAACTGGGCGAGCCGGGTCAGGTACTCGCCGCACGTCCGGGCGACGATCAGGTCCTGGGGCTTCAGCTCCACCAGCTGCTCGGGGTCCTCGAGCGGCGCCCCCGCGAGGTCCCGGTCGTAGCCGAAGCGGCGCAGGGTCGCCGGGTCTGTGCCGATCTCGCGGGGCCGGAAGTGGGTGAGCGGGAGGTCGGTCAGGTCGAAGCGCGCGGTGCCGTCCTGGTAGACCGAGATCTGGTGCGAGGCGCGCAGGATCCCCTTCTCGATCGCCTCGGGCACCTTGCCCGGCGAGGTGAGCCCCTTCACGCCCTTGACCATCGGGGCCTTCGGGACGGCGAGACGCTGGAGCGCGTCGGACCAGAGCCGCGCGATCGGCAGGGGCTCGGTGACCGTCGCGCCGGTCGGCTCCGTGTGCGTGCCGCAGGTGCACCGGGGCCAGACCGTCGTCCGTCCGCACGCGGGGCAGCGCCGCACGCCGAGCTCGACCGGGACGCCCTCCTTCATCGTCCGCCGGGCCGCCTCCGGCAGCGAGCGCGTCGGCCCGCCGGCGGCGCCGACCGGGAAGAGTCCGTGAACGTTCGGCTGCATCGACCGCTGGTACGCCTTCTCGGGCCGGCCGACCCGGCCACCGACCCGCGACGGGGCCCGGGCCCGGACCTCGACGCCGGCGAGGCGGCCCACGTAGGCGAGCGGGTCCGTCGGGACGGGGTCGAGCGGGCTCACGCGCTCGAGCAGCGCGCCGGACGCGACGAGGCCCAGGCCGCCGACCAGCGCGGCGCTCGGATCGGGCTCGCCCCGGAGGAAGTCGCGGTCCCGCGGCGCGAAGAGGAAGCCGAGCCGGACGAGCGCGTCGTGCCAGTCGGGGTCGCGCGGGAGCTCGAGCGCGCCGTCGACCCAGCGGCCGGACCGCTCGACGAACTCGGAGAGGGCGCGGATCTCGGCGGGCGTGAGGTCGTGCCAGAAGAGGAGGAAGCGCGGGTGCAGCGGCACCGAGAAGGCCCGGGCGGTCTCCACCGCCGCCTCGTACGAGGCGGGGTCGAGCGCCGCGTCGGGCGCCCCGGCGGCGCGGAGCTCCTCCGCGTGCCAGTCGAGCGAGTACGCGCCGGGAACGAGGGCCCGATTGTTCTCCAGGAACTCGCCGAACGAGACGAGGATCTCGCCGAGATCGACGATCCGGCGGACCTGCCCCCGCACTGCCTCGGCGGCCTCCGGGTCGTGCACCGCGAGGACGCTCCCATCCGCGAGCTCGACGATCGGTCCGTCGACGGTGTCGCAGACCGCCATCGCGCACGCCTTGCCCGGGTACTCGAGCTTCACCTGCGTCCCGATCGCGACGAAGTGCTGCAGGATCACCATCGTGGCGGGGTTCACGGCACAGGCGGCCAGCCCGGTCGTCCGGGCCCGCCCGTAGACCAACCGGAACGCCCCGGGGTGGTTGGGGTGGGCGAGCACGGGCCGCCCGCCGACCGAGTCCTGCAGGTACTTCGGGACCCGGGCGTCCTCGTCGTCGGTCGCGTGGTGACCCACGTCGCGGAGGAACTCCCACCCTTCGAGCCCGAGCTTCTCCACGACCTTCCTAAGCTTGGGGGCCTTCTGGCAGAGCCCCTCCGCGATCACGAGGCAGGCCCCGCCCCGGATCCCGTTCGTCGGCACGCGCGGGAGGTTGCGGAAGGCGCTCACCTCGGCGTCGCCCTCGGTCGCCTCGCCCGAGATCGCCACCGGGACGTGCCGGATCACCCGGTCGATCTCGTCGGCGGTCGGGACGTACTGGAGGTGCTGGTGGTACTTGTAGAGCGGAATCTCCTCCTGGTACCGGCCGATCTCGTCCGGCTCGGGGCGGAACGCGGCGAGCCCCAGGTCCCGGCGGACGACGTCCGCGAGGAGCACGCTCAGCGCCTGCGCCGTCCCGCCGGCGGCGCGGATCGGGCCCGCGTAGTAGAGCTCGATGTAGAACTCCCCCGGACCGGCCTCGTTCACGTGCACCTCGGCGAGCCCCTCCAGCGGGGCCACGAGGATGCCCTCCGTCAGGATCGCGAGCCCGACCCGGAGCGCGGCGTCGACCCGGTCCGCGACGGGGCCCCGTCGCGCGTCGCGGGCGAGCCGTCGGGCGATCGTGACCGCGACCTCCTCGCGGGGCATCTCGGCGGCGAG
>JASHYV010000122.1 GCA_030064695.1 Thermoplasmata archaeon | reverse complement strand
CGCGGGCACCCTGCCCGAGCCGGACTTCAAGGTGACGTACAACACCCACTACGTGCCCGGTCCGTCCGGCTACACGAGCTCGTGCACGTACTACTACTCCTCCGGGGCGAACATCTGCGCCCCCACGGTGTTCCCGTACAACGTCGGGAACGGTACCGCGCTCCTCTCGAACTACTGGTGGACGGTGCTCGGTCTTTGCGTCGGGACGGCCGTTTCTGCCTTCGCAGCGGCGATCGTGCTCACGTCCAACCTGACCGGTCGGATCCGGGTGGCCCGGTCGCGCCGCTGGCTCGTCGTGCTCCTCGTGGTCGGCATCCTGCTGGCCGCGGCGGGGACGGATTCCGTCCCGCTGGTCCTGGGCGGCGCGCTATCGCAGGCCGGCACGTGCCTCGGCTGGGACGTGACCAACACCCCGTGCAACAGCGTGTATGGCACGGCGGCCGCGATCGGCTGCTCGGGCGGCTCGTGCACGCAGACCAACCTGGCCTGGCATCCCGAATATGGTTGGTATTTCGACCTGGCGGCCACCGTGCTCCTCTCGATCTCCTTGCTGGTGGTCTGGCTCCGTCCGATCGGGAAGACCTGCCCCCGCTGCGGGGGGCTCACCCGGTACACGGCCCGGTTCTGCGACACCTGTGGCGGGCCGCTGCCTCGCTAGCCTCGCGGGCCGTGTCGGAATCGCGGGGCACCGTTCACCCTCCGCGGTCTCCGACGAGCCCATCCGTGCCGCCTACGGCCCCAGGGCGATGCACGGTCCGGCCCGAGAGCGTTGGTGGGCGCCGCTCCCCGCGACCCGACGGCCGGACCCCGGGGAGGCGCACCTCGGCATCGGCCCGCGTCTCCTGAGCGGCCTCCGGGCCGCCCACGCGCTCCGTGCCGAGTGGGACCTCTGGCTCGAGTCCGGGCCCCGGAGCCGGCTGTGGATCCGAACGGCCGACGGGCCCAGCGCTCGCTGGTTCGTTCGAGCGTTCGCGCCGGCGTACGGGCTCGGCCGATGGCAGGCCCGCGGTCCGCCGTTCGAGCCGCCCACCGCCCCCACCGTTCGATTGGTGGGCCGCCGCCGAGTCGCGTGGCCGGCTCCGCTGTGGCACGGCGAGGAGCCGGGCGGCGTACTCGAACGCGTGGGCGCAGCTCTTCGAGCTCTCCCCTCGGGGCTCCGCCTCCGCGTCGCGTTCCAGGAGGATCGCTCTCCCGGCCTCCGGTGGTGGGAGATCCCTTCCGCCGGAGACCGAGCTCCCTTGACCACGACCCGGTCGTTCCCTCGGTTCAACGGCCGGAGCCACGGGCCGGAGGCGGAACCGACGGGCGTCCGCCCGATCCTCTGGCGCGTCGCCGTCGTTCTGGAGGGCGACCGCGAGCTCGAGAGCCGTCCTCAACGGTCCCGGCTGGGCCGCGCGCTCGACGAGGCGTTCCGGGACTCCGCGGGGAACGGGCTGCGGTTCCGACCCATGCGCTGGTCCGAGGTCGCTCCGGCGCGGGATCGATTCAGCGAGCTCGAACTGCTGGGCCTGCTACCCTCCTCCGGCGTCGGGAGCTCCGATCCGGAGCCGGCGGGCCCCGATCGGCTCTGGCTCGGACGGACCGCGCACGGCACGCCGGTGGGCGTCCCGTGGGAATCCGGCCAGGGTCGACATCTGGCGGTGCTCGGGGAGACCGGGATGGGAAAGAGTTCGCTGCTGATCGCGCTCGTCCGGCAGATCGAGGCGGGGACGTCGGTCCTCGTGCTCGACCCGATCGGCGACACGGCGCGCGCGATCCGCCGAGAGTTCTCCGACCGAGATCGCGATCGCATCACGTGGGTCGATCCCTCGAATCCCACCGGATCGTTGAACGCACTCGCCGGGGCGGACCGCTCCGAGCGTCGGTTGAACGATCTCGTTCACGCCCTCCGTCGGGTCCGCGCCGGACGGTACGCAGACCCGTTCTGGGGCCCCCGTCTCGAGGAGATGCTGACCCGCGCGCTCCAGGCCGCCGCCGCGCTGCCGAAGGGCACCCTGGCCGACGCCCACACGCTGCTGGCGACCGGAGGACGGGCCCCTCGAGATCCGGACGGCGCGGGCTCGGAGGCTCGGCGGGAACTCTCGGAGCGCATGCGCGAGCGCCCGGACGACGCGGAAGGCGCCCGACGGCTCCTCTTCGAGGTGGTCCGCAGCCCGGTCCTCGCGCGCATGGTCGCGGCTCGCGACCCGAGCCGCCAGGCCTGCGACCTGGTGGCGCCCGGGCGCATCACGCTCGTCTCGGGCGCCGCCCCCGAGGTGGGCGAGACGATCTCCCGCTACCTGCTCGCGGTCTACCTGGCGCTCGCCTGGTCGGAGCTGCTCGCTCGGCGGGACCGATCGAAGACGCTCGTGGTGCTCGACGAGGCGCAGTGGTTCGCCCACGAAAGCCTCTCGGAGATGCTCCGGCTCGGCCGTCGCGCGAACGTCCATGTCATCCTCGCGACCCAGGCCCTGGGCTCGCTGCCGGAGTCGGTGCGGGAAGCGGTCTGGACGAACGTGGCGGACCTGGTCGCGTTCCGGGGGTCGCCGGACGAGGCGCGCGACCTCGCGCGGATGGCTGCGAGCGTCGGAGCCGAGTCGATCCTGGCCCTCCCTCGGGGCTGGGCCGTGCTGTTGGAGGGCAAGGGCCACCGGGTGCACTGGCTCCGGACCGTCCATCGACCCGATGCCGCCGACGCGGGAGCCGAGCTCGATTCGGAACGGTCGGCGCCCCGCGACCAGGAGATCTTGTCCTGGCTCCGGACGACGGTGGGCCCCGACGAGGCGGACGGAGAGGTCTCGATCGCGCTGGCAGACCTGCGGGCAGCGCTCCGCCCGGAGGAGGAGTCGATCCGACGCGTCGGCGCCTGGCTCGGGCGCGCCGGGGCGCTGCGTACGGTGCGCCGTCCGGACGGTACCGTTTGGGCGATCCGCCGCTCCCGGCTGCCGGCGACGGACGCGGAGTGGGGCGCGCTCCGGGAACCCGGGGCTTCCGAGGTTCCACAACGCTCTTAGGGGACGAACGGCTCGTTCCG
>JASHYV010000121.1 GCA_030064695.1 Thermoplasmata archaeon | reverse complement strand
GTGATCAGCCTGTTCAACGCCCTGACCGGGATCGCGGTCGCGCTCGACGGCTTCGCGCTCGTGAACGGGCCGCTCGGCGACGCGGGCTACGCGATGGTGATCGCGGGCACGCTCGTCGGCGCGGCGGGCAGCCTCTTGACGCTGCTCATGTCGAAGGCGATGAACCGCTCGATCGGGAACGTGCTGTTCGGCGCGTTCGGCGCCACCGAGGAGGAGGGCGGCGCGATCCAGGGCTCGATGAAGCCGATCGAGGCCGACGACGCGGCGGCGCTGATGGAGTACGCGAACCAGGTGATCGTCGCGCCCGGCTACGGGATGGCGGTCGCCCAAGCTCAGCAGAAGGTGAAGGAGCTCGCGGACGTCCTGGAGGCGAAGGGCGTACCGGTCAAGTTCGCGATCCACCCGGTCGCGGGCCGGATGCCCGGCCACATGAACGTGCTCCTGGCGGAGGCCGGGATCAGCTACGACAAGCTGTTCGACCGTGACGAGATCAACCCCGAGTTCGAGAACACCGACGTCGTGCTCGTGATCGGAGCGAACGACGTCGTGAACCCGGCGGCGCGGCGCCAGGGCAGCCCGCTCTACGGGATGCCGATCCTGGACGTGGACCGCGCGAAGAACGTGATCGTGATCAAGCGCGGGCAGGGCAAGGGGTTCGCCGGCATCGAGAACGACCTGTTCTACAAGGAGAACTGCCGGATGCTCTACGGGGACGCCCAGCAGGTCGTGGGCAAGCTCGTCACCGCGCTCAAGAAGTCGTAGGGGCCGGCGCCGGGACCGGCGCGACGCGGTCGGCGCGCCACAGGTCGACGAACAGCCCCAGGAGCAGCGCCGTGAGCACCAGTCCCAGGGCGTTGTAGGGCCCCCACTCGCCGAGCTGCCGGCCGTAGTAGCTGAATGCGAAGTCGTAGTTCAGGCTCGCCACCACCCCGATGGCCCAGAGCCACCAGCGGGGCCGGGCCCCGAGCAGGGCCACCGGGAGCAAGGAGACCAGGATGTTGAACGAGAGGAACTGCGTGACGAGCGCGACCCCGGTGAACGTGATCGCCGCGGCCCCGATCGGGCTCCGGGCCCGGAAGAAGACGACGACGACGAGCAGGACGGTGAGGCCGGCCTGCACCGCCGCGACCACGTCGCCGCCCGGCAGCAGGTTCCGCTGCATCAGCACTCCGTAGGCGTTGAGCGAGAAGGAGCGACGGCCGACCTGGTCCAGGAACACCGGGTCGAAGAACGACCGACCCCAGGCAAGGTACGAGACGGCGGTGACCGCCAGGAAAACGGCGAGCCCGATCGCCGCGAAGGTCCACCGCCGCCGCATCCGCCCGGCGGCCCCGAGGAGCGGAAAGATCGCCGGAAAGCGCCCGGTGGAGAGGAACCCGCCCACCGCGGCGGCGATCGGTTCGCGCCGGCGCGCGAGGACGAGCGCGAGGAGGACGGTCACCGGGACGAGCGCGTTGGAGGCGCCGTCGATCTGTGCCGCGACGAGCGGCATGAACAGGACCGAGGTGCAGACGAACACCGTCACGTAGCGGCGGTCGGGGCCCGCCAGCGTCCAGACCAGGGGCACGAGGAGGAGCGCGACCGCGCCCCAGACGACGGCGATCCCGATCGACCCGCCCGCGCTGCCGATCGCGTCGATCACCACGGCGGCGAGCCCGTAGGGCACGGTGATCGTCGTGCCGCAGTTGGCGACCGTGAACGGGTTGCCGCCCCGCCAGAACGCGTCCCCGCTCGCGACGAGCGCGAGCACGTCGCTGGGTCCGCGGCCGGTGCACGCATAGAGATGGACCGCGACGTCGAACCCGACGGTGGCGCCGTAGCCGGCCGCGCAGATCGCGAGCAGGAGCCGCCAGTCGAGCCAGGCGGCCCCGCCGGAGGACGAGGCGGCCCGCAGGAACCGATCGACCGCGCGACGGAGTCCCGCACCGTAGCGAGTGGGGAGCAGCAGGAGGAGCAGCCCGCCGAGCGTGAGCAGGGCGAGGAGGACGTACGAGACGATCTGGTACGGGGGAAGCATCGGAGGTCGGAGCGCCGCCGGGAGGCCGAGTCGGCGCGCCGTATTTCAGCGCTCGCGCGCAGGGGCGGGCCGATGGGCGCGGCCAGATTCGAACTGGCGACCTTCACCGTGTCAGGGTGACGTCATAACCACTAGACTACGCGCCCAGCGTGGGGCGGCGAGCGAGGTTCGCCTCTTGAGGCTGTCGGCGAATCCGTCAGCCGTACCCGCCGGGGAACTGGTTCGGGTCGGGGTGATCGTTCCAGTGGTAGTAGCCGGCCGACTGCCGCTGCGCCTCGGTCGTCTCGCCCCGGAGGCCGCCCTGGAACGAGCCGTACACTTCCCGGACCTGCTCCTCGATCGACCGGGCCCGCTGGAGCGCCTCGCGCATGTGCGCGGCGTCGAGCGTCGGGCTCCCGGAGACCGCGGCCAGGTCGCCGGCGGTGCGGATGAGGCCGCCGAGCTCGCGCAGCCGCAGCGTGAGCGAGTTCCGCTTCCCGTCGAGCGCCTCGGCCCGGCGCCGGGACTCCTTGATCAGCTCGAGGACCGCCTCGCGCGTCGCCGGCCGGAGCCGGCCGTCGACCGCGATCTCCTGGGCGCAGAACTGGGCGAGCCGAAGCCGGTTCGCTTCCGAGTCCGGCATCGCGGTCTCGAGCAGCACCTCGTAGCCGCCGCCCGCGATCCGCGAGCGGAGCGGGGAGAGGATCCGGTGAAGGTCCTGGATGTTCGAGGCGGCGACGAGGATGAAGTCGCACGGCACCCCGTCGACCCGGACCGCGGCGCCGCCGCTCTGCGGGTTCCGGCCGGTGATCGGGAACCGCTTCTCCTGCATCGCGGTCAAGATGTGCCGCTGCAGGAAGCCCAGGTGCGGCAGCTCGTCCAGGAACAGCACCCCCTCGTGCGCCTCGTGGATCGCGCCCGCGATCACCCGCTCGTACGGGAGGGTGCCGAGCTGCGGATGCCCGCCATACGGGTCGTGGCGGACGTCGCCCAAGAGCTCGGTCTCGCTCGCTCCCGTCGCCATCACGAACGTGTTCCG